>NZ_CAKAKP010000030.1:0-2022 GCF_916700555.1 Streptococcus sp. Marseille-Q5112 | reverse complement strand
AGATCCGCCAGGAAGAGCAAATGATTGCTTATCTAGATGAAGTCAACCAATTCCTTTCTAGCTTGACCATGGATAGTGAAGAAAAGGGAAGATTGAGACGCAGTAATGTGGAACTCATGCGAGGACACCATGCCAATAAACGCGTCTATGAAACGATTTTGAGAGACCTGCGTGCCTATGATAGCTTTTCAGGAGGACTGTTCGATGATCTAGACAGTATCGACGTGCAGTTGAGTCGTGGACTAGCTCAGATTGAAACGAGTTGGGATGCAAAGACAGGGGTCTTTAAAATTCCATCTGACCTGACTTGGGCCAACTACCTGACTGCCTATTCTGACACAAAGGATATGAAGCTCAGTCGTAAAGAGAAGGCCTTTGTCCAGACCATGATGGCAGAGTACGGATTTGACGCAGAGACAGCCCAACAACTTTTGACCATCAAGCAAGGGATAGATAAGAAATTTCCAACCTCAAGTCAAGAGTTCCGTGACTATATCTTTTTGCGAGTCGTCGGTGTGGCAAATTATAATGAATTCCAGTGGAACGAAACGGCGGGTCATTTGAAAACTTATTTTTATAATGTGACTGTTGGCAGTTCGATTACAGGAAAATCAAAGACAGTAGAAAAACCGCTTCTTGAAATCTTTAAAGAATTAGGATTGAAAGAGGAAAAGGCCAAAGAACTCTATTATAATCTTAGATTACAGCATGAAATGGCGGGTGGTGAATATGACAGTATAGATGACATTAAGACTACCGATAAAGAAAAAGGCTCAAATTATTATGCTTCTTATAAAAAATCATTTGAAGAAGTTTATGGTACTAGGATTGATTTTGATACGTTTTGGGATAGCAAACTGAAGGCCTATTCTAACAACAGAGCAGGTCACGCAGACTTTACCCACCAGTCCATTACTATGGCGACTCACCTTAATCCTAATCAAGTTCAGTTAGCCGATCTCTATGGCGGTAGAGAGCGTGTCAAGGACCTTTCTGGCTGGGAGGGAGACACGACAAAAAATGCTACGGATAAAAAACCAAGCATTGGTGAAGATGACTACAAGGCAGACCTTGATTCAGTCAATCTTATCGGCCGGATGCAACAGGGGCAATCCTATGACCAAGCCATATCTTCCTATTATGCTGACCTTCAAAAGGATTCGACTCTTAGAGAAAGAGAATTCTTAAAAAATAAAGATTGGAAGCATGTCAGAAGTACTATTTATGCTAGTATCCTTCCATTAGAGGTTATGGAAAAAGGGGAGGATGCGATTAAAGCATACATTGAAAGTAACTATTCAGGTGTATCCAAGTTTTTAAACCGCTTGGAATCCTTGGCGGAGTAGGAGGATGATGATGAAGAAAATACTAGGTGTTTTAACAATAGTTGTATTACTTGTATCTGTTTGTTTTTACTTTTTTCCTAAACAACCTAAAAACATTTTTGATGAAATTTACCAAGAAACGGAGAAAACATATCGGTCAAATAATATTTTAAGGCATATAGATGGGTTTAAAATCAGACCAGATTGGCCAAGTGACGACCCTAATATTTCGTATACTCCTTTTGGAAAGTATGAAACTCTAACCAAAGGCTATAGTGATATAACCATTCACTTTAATTTTGGTTCAGGTATTAAAGGGATGTCGATTCGTTTTGAAAGAAAGACTAATTCGAATATTACCCTATGGTATTCAGCACACTATAATCTGCAAAAGAAAGTGCTCAAAAAGAAACTTGCGATTTTTGAAGAGCCAAGGAAACCAGGCCAATTTATTGATGATGAAGAAAAAGTAAGAGAATATTTAAGAAAAAATAATATTTCCAAAGAAGATTTAGAGAAAGACTTTGACGAAATCGTCAACCAGAAAGTCTTGAAAGACTGGTGTACCATCTATGACAGCAAGTATTCACCAAGTAATTATGGCGATGTCAAGATTGAAACCCAGTGGGAGAATTGGTAGTAAGTTGTATAAGAAACTATGAAATAACTTTCAAACAGTATTAGCTATTTTTTAATA
>NZ_CAKAKP010000029.1:0-3484 GCF_916700555.1 Streptococcus sp. Marseille-Q5112 | reverse complement strand
ATACTATATAACAGGATGGTATTGAAATGAAATTTTCTAATCGTTTATCGCTATTCCTTGCAGGAGTTATTTTTGTCCTTTTAGCACTCTTTCTATTTACAGACCCAGTAGCTAATCTTGTTGCTTACAGCTGGTGGATTGCATTTGGTTTACTGGTTGCTTCTATAGCAGCTATTTTAGGCTATTTCTCTGTACCAAAAGTGCTTCGCTCACCAGCTCATCTTTTCCAAGGGATTGTTAATCTTCTCTTAGCTCTTTACCTCGTTGCCTATGGCTTTGTGACGCTGCCAGTTGTCATTCCAACTATTTTAGGAATTTGGTTAATTGTAGAAGCCATTATAGTTTTCTTTAAAGGCAATCGTCTGGGATTGATTTTCCCTATTATTGGCAACCATATCATGTGGATAGCGTTGCTTGCATTTTTACTAGGTCTAGTGATTTTGTTCAATCCAGTAGCTACAAGTGTCTTTGTCGTTTATGTCGTTGCCTTTGCATTATTAATTGTTGGTTTCACCTATATCCTTGATGCCTTTCGTAAATAATCTAGCTGCCATTTTGGGCATATTAAAATAGCTGGGAAGTTACATTCTCAGCTTTTTCTGTTGCCTCCTTAGCTCAGTTGGTAGAGCAGTAGACTCTTAAGCTATGGGGCGCAGGTTCGAGCCCTGCAGGGGGCACATCTAAATCAACAGAAATAAGCCTTGAAACCAAGGCTTTTTTTAACGTCTAATAGCTTTTTGTAGAAAAGTATTTAAAAATAAAAGAGAAGAGAATCTCTCACTCTCTTCTCAGTATATCTTATTAAATTTAGTTTTTCTTAATCTACCTGATTTTCCTTTGCAACGACAAATTCTTTAACCAGTCGATAGATAACAGCAAATACGGGGGTAAAGAATATCATTCCAAGTAGTCCGAAAAGATTCCCTCCGATACTAGCAGCCGCAAGCGTGAAAATAGCTGGCAAACCAATAGACTGACCTACAACTCTAGGATAAATAAGGTTTCCTTCAATCAGCTGTATAACTTGATATAGAAGAAGAGAAAGTAAGGCTTGAGTAGGACTCACTGTGAAGATAAAAATCGCTCCCACAACACAAGCAATCATAGGCCCTACATAAGGAATGAACGATAGCACTCCTGCAAAGATACCTGTCATTACTCCATAGGGTATCCCAAACACGCTGTAACCAACCGCTATCATAACTCCTATGATAACTGCTTCAATCAGCTGACTCATCAAAAATTGGTCATAAGTCTCTAGTGCTACTTGTCCAATGTAAGTCAACTTTATCACCACCTTCTCTGGAAGAAAAACTTTTAGAAGTCGACTCGTCATCGCTGCCAAATGTTCCTTACTGGATAAAAATAAAAAGGTGAAGACTATAATCAAAAAGGCATTCATCAAACTTGAAAAAATATTGCCGATATTACTAGTCAGACCTGATAAAAAACCTATCAAAGCTTGGCTAATAGAACTAGATTGTCCCTGTATGCCTGATACGATAGTTGACAACATGTCTTTGGTTACAAATTCCGAGCTGCCTAGCAATTTCCCAAGTTGAGTCAGGACTGTTGAAAGGACTGTTCCCAGCTGACTAATAGTCTGGGCTAGGGTTGGCAGCACCAAAACCAAAAGAGCAATCACGATTAAGATAAGAGCTAGGAAAACAAGTACCATGGCAATCGGACGACGCAACTCTGCCTTTACCTTCAATTTAACTAAGTACTGTTCAATTTTTTTCATAGGAACATTAAGAACAAAAGCAATAACAGCACCATAAATCAAGGTTGATATTACATCAAAGAGAGAGATTGCTCCTGATATAAAGCTCGATGCATTCAGAATTACAAGAGCAACCAGCCCTATAAAAAGTATTAACGGGGTGTATTTTTTTACTAAGTTCATAAATTCTCCTTAATAAACATGTTTAGATACGACTATACTATTTGGTTTTTCAAACTCTCGATTAAGGTAGGCTTGGTAAGTTCCTGGAGCGATAAATCCTTTGGGTGAGAGGATATCGGTGCCAGCCTGACCGACTATGGTATCAGCCAAGAGCACACAGTTTGTAGATAAGACAAAGTAGGATTTAAACTTAGATTTGATAAATTTATAAAGTTCCCCATCTGTCTCATGTCTGATTTTATAAGCGTAGGTGTAGTCTTCCTTACCATCACCTGTCATGATTTTATCTGCACTTGGCTCCCATGGAATCGTCAGTTGTTTCAATTCAGCCAACTTTTTCTGAACTGCTTTTTCCATTTCAGGCGTCAAATCTATCCCATAACCAAAAAGCGTTTTTTGACTCTCACGTTTACATAGGTCAATGTACTTGTCACGATCACAGAAATATAAGACACCATCTCCTACCATGCCAAATAAGGTCTCAGAAGACGGATCATAGTTGCCATAAGAAATAACACGGCCTTGATAGCAGATATCCACATGACCAATTGCCGAAAACAGAGAGGTCTCAGCTGTATGAACAAAAATTTCAAGCTCCGCTGTCTTACCAGACTTCACCATTCCAAGATGGATATCTTCTTCCTCATCAGCATTTTCCAGCATAAATTTGTTAACTTTTGCTAAAGTTCTTGCAGGGATGAGAGCGGCTAGGACAATAGGTAAGCTAATTCTAATACGACGTTTGAGATGGTTTTTCCCAATTTCCCCCTCAAACAAGAAACCATCACGGATATTGGACACACCATAAAGGAAAAAATAAGCCCCTAATACAAAGAGTTGAAAGACAGAATTTCCTGTAGAGGACAAAAGACTAGTCCCACCAAGAAAAACTAGTACGAGTCCATCTAGTAAGAGACGAAAACGAGGTCGAATTTTGTTTTTGCGGTAGAGAACATAGGTGACAAGGTTAATACTAGCATGAAAAATCTGATAAACTCCAATCACAAGAGCCAAAATATAAATCGGCACATCCGTCGCAAGATTGGAGCCAAGCAAATATCCCAGCACTAACAATTTAACCAGTGCAACTCCCAAGGTGTCCGTTGACTGACTTTTTTTGAAAATACGTAATACTAAATCTAAGACCGTTGCTATCCAAGCTAAAAACAGAACCAGTCGAATAACCTTTACTGGCAACCAAGTCCCCGTGACCATCAAGATGAGACCTAGCAGAACAAACAAGAACCCCTGAGCAAGTAATTTCTTACCTGTCAGACCTAAAGATAGAATTTTCGCCATATAAAAACCTTTCAACAATAAAAATTAAACACTCCGATTAAACTGACTAGTAAATAGCCAACACTACAAACAGCCTGTGCCAGCAACATATGGTGACTAGAAATGACTGTAGTAATGTCACCATCTTGTCTTATGCACTTCTAAAATTTGTTATATTGATTAGAAACCAGAGCTTATAAAAACTAGCTAAACTCGAGAGATAGACACAATTGCGACGAAAAAATGTATAACCAATTCAACTTGTTAAGGTAAGAAAGCATTATTTCCAATCTATTAATT
>NZ_CAKAKP010000028.1:0-3888 GCF_916700555.1 Streptococcus sp. Marseille-Q5112 | reverse complement strand
GATGATAATCTCTATAAAGAGACCTTTACCAGCTGTGTAGGCTGCTCCTGTCAACTCACCTGAGTCTAAAGAGGAAATCAGGTGGTCACATCCGCTGGATAAACGGTCTGTGACTTCATTTGCGACTCGGAGGTTGTTCGTCATGGCCTGAATCAATTCTTGGGATTCTTGTGCGCTGTATTTTACTCCCATGGTAGCCGATTCCTTTCCGCTATCAGTTCTTCTCTGGCTTCATCGAAAGAGCGACAAGCCTTTTTAGTTTGTTTTTCCAACGTATCCAGTTCCTCCTCTACATAAGAGTTGACCTGTCGCTGAATGGTTCTATTATCACTTTCGATTTGCTCTATTAGCTGACGAGAACTGGGTGAGAGAGACAATAGATTTATCATGCGATGGTGAATGCTCTGAATATCCGAGTAAAAGTTTGTCAACTGCTGTTCATATTGCTTTTTAGTTGCTCGGAGTCTGTCTTCCTTATCTTCTATCTTAACAATCTTACGCCAAATTTCTGTGCGCTTTTCTTCATTTCTATCTGCCATTCCTTAGTGACTCCATCTCTTCGCTTGCTCTATATCACGTTTTTCAATCCTATGAGCAATTTCTGGAAACTTATTTGCTTGGGTCAAAACAGCTGAACTAAAATCACTGACCGCTTGAAGCATTTGATTGCAGGTCTGACGTCCTGCTTCCATTCCAGTGATTCCAGATGTATATGAAAATTCCACCTGCTGATTTTGCTTGTCGCTCGTTTCATACCCGACCAACTCATTAATAGCCGCCTCTGCTGCTATCGTGCTAGATTTTATCTTTCCACCCATACTTCCAACTCCACTTATTAATTATATATTGACCATATCATAACATAAAAATAGTACGATTTCAAAATAAATTATAACGAACTAAAGGGCAATCTTATCCTTAAAAAAACTTGATCCTTCAGTAAAATATATTGATAGAGATGCTACTAGGAATTTTGAAAATCCGTTTTCTGATACCTTATATTTTGTGTTTACTGGGAAGTATTCTTATTATCAAGATTTGTCCTTCTCTCATTATAAAACGAAAAAGACAAACCCTAGAAAAATTCCTAGGGCTTGTCTTATACGTCAAAATGAGCTAAATTTTTACTGACTTTTACAACTCTGTCCGATTTTCAATAGCTCGTAAGAGGGTTACTTCGTCCGCATACTCGATATCTGCTCCCACTGCTAGACCTCGCGCTAGGCGCGTAACCTTGATCCCAGCTGGCTTGAGTAAGCGCGAAAGATACATGGAAGTCGCTTCCCCATCTGCCGTGGCATTGGTTGCTACGATTACTTCTGAAACCTCACTATCCATCAGACGGGTCATGAGACTCTTGAGATTGATATCATCTGGACTAATGCCATTCATAGGAGAAATGAGACCATGCAGGACATGATAGAGTCCGTGGTATTCTTGGATATTTTCCATAGCAGCTACATCTCGACTATCCTCTAGGACGAGGATAGTTGTTTGGTCCCGACTTGGATCTGTGCAGATAGAACAGGGATCTTCATCGGTTAAACGTCCACAGATAGAACAATAGGTCAACTCTCTTTTAGCTGAAAGGAGATTTTTAGCAAATTCGTTGACGTCATCATCCGGCATTCCAATAGTATAAAAGGCTAGACGGGTTGCTGTCTTAATCCCAATACCAGGAAGTTTGGAATAACTGTCAATCAACTTAGCAATAGGTGTTGGATAAAGCATGGCTTCCTTTCTAGTTCATTGGATGGTGTTGGTTATATAAATTGATAATGTCGCGAGCAATTGCTGGCCCAACATTTTTGGTTAAATTGGTATTATGAGGAAAGACTACTGCAACTGCAATTTGAGGATTTTCTGTTGGAGCATAGGCCACGGCATTGGTATTATTAGCTTCTTGACCACCAGCTACATAGCTTTCACCTGTACCGGTCTTACCACTGATAGAAACAGTGGCGCCATCTGAAAACGCCCGTCCTGTCGTAAGGGGACTAGTTCCATGCGATACTTGGTAAAATCCTTGGTGCAAGATACTCATATCGGAGTCGGATATATTGACCTTATTCATCTCTGTCGGTTGCAGTTGCTGAATCAAGTCACCCAGTCCTCCCTTATCATTATTACCATAAATGCCTTCAACAATACGAGGAGCCACACGAACACCATCATTTGCAATAGTTGCTACATACTGAGCCAACTGCATGGGCGTATAGTTATCAAACTGCCCAAAGGCATTGGTGATGTAATTAGCAAAGCTATACTCTTTGGGAACAAATCCAGTAGATTCATCTGGTAGGTCAATTCCGGTCGCAGCCCCCAAGCCATATTCGCCAAAGGTCGCACGAAGTTTTCCCATAGCTGTTTCCAAATTGCTGGTTCCAACAAACATATTTGGTTGATAGGTCTGGCCCATGATTCCAAGAGCGGTTTGAACCATGTAAGCATTGGATGAATACTCCAAGGCTTCCACAGCTGTAATAGGAAAAGATCCATATGCCAATTTATACCAAGAATAAATTGGAGCTGAACCTTGGAAAACAATAGGCTGATCTGTTAAGGTTTGGTTTCCTGATAAAACACCATTTTCCCAACCTGAGCTGATGGTAGCGGCCTTAACAACCGAACCTGGGATAAAGACATTGGTTACCGTTCCCAAGGAATCAGGAGTCAACTCTCCCGTTTTCAGGTCATGTTTGAGTCCTGACATAGACAAAACAGCACCTGTTTTGGGGTTAAGGGCGACTGCATACACACCCTCAGAATACTTGGCTCCACCATTTCCTAGCTCGGAATTGAAATAACTTTTCAGCAAAGCATCCACGCTATCTTGGAAGGCCAAATCAATGGTCAGTTTGATATTGTTTCCCTTACTACCTTCCTCAATTGTGTCCACGCTTTCCATATTGCCATATTTATCCAGATGGATTTCTTTTACCGAGCGTTTTCCTTGCAAGGTTTCTTCATATTGTTTTTCTAGATAAGAGGTTCCAACACGGTCATTTAGAGAATACCCCTTTTTGATATAAGCATCTGCTTCTTCAGCTGGAAGACCAGCTTTTTCACTGGATACACTTCCTACTATAGACGAAAGAGAAGTCTCTAGAACTTTTCGATCCCACGAAGTTGAAATACTGATACCAGGTAAATTCTTAGAGGCCGAAGCAATCAAGGCAATCTGAGTATCTGTTAAGGAGTCTGTCGCAATGGTCCCTGTCGCAAAATTTCCAACTGCATTGAGTTGGCTAAAAAGATAAATTTCTTTCTTATCATCCTCTGTATAGTTTAATTGACTCGTTTGGACACTATCGACCGCATTGTTATAGAGTTCTGATTCGGATAGACGATTGCCATCTGAATCAAGACGTTTCTCACGTGGTAAGCTTTCCACTACTTTCTTATAGACATCTTGATCTGCTAGATAATAGTCCGCCAACTGTCGGTCAGTCAATGTTGGAGAAGTAACTCCTACATAGGCTAACAGCTTCTTGGCTGTTTCTTTTAAATCTGCAGCCGTCATTTTGTTGTTACGAGTAAATGAAACAACTTGTTTCACAGTATTTTCAACCAAGGGCTTGCCACTGGCATCATAAATTTCACCCCGAGCTGAACTAGTAGTCACCTTTGTTTTACTAGCCGATGCTAGTTTTGTCTCATAAAAACCCTTGTTCAAAACCTGCATATAAAGCAGGCGACCAATAATGGTCATAAAGAGTAAAATGATGATTGAAAACAATAAATTAAGCCGAATCGGAATCGAATGGCTTGACCACTCCAGCTGAAGTGCAAAAAGGTGTGGCCGACAACACTAAAGACACAGTGGATGTTCCAGCTACTTACCTAGACAAAGCTAATTTTCCAGGCCCATTCACAGCAGGTGTTAAC
>NZ_CAKAKP010000027.1:0-5587 GCF_916700555.1 Streptococcus sp. Marseille-Q5112 | reverse complement strand
ATATCCTTGTTTTCTAAGTTTATAGATCTGAACTTTATCATCATAAGTTAATTTCATAATAAAAACACCCCAAAAGTTAGATTTTTTCTGTCTAACTTTTGGGGTGCAGTTCATTTTTGTCTGCTAGTCTTTTACTTATTATTTCATCTATCTTTGTTAAAAGAAAGAACACTTATTATGAGTTTGGATCATCGAGACTGCGACCATGTAAACCTTTTTCACGTTGGACTTGGCGTAGTTTTTCTGGTGTAACATCGTTTCCTTCTTCATCCACAATTTTGATTCCCTCAATGTGGTGACGAACAGAGCGACGATAACCTTCGATGTACTCCTCACGTAGTTTAGCTTGTTCCACTTTTTCTTCTGGTGTCAAGCCTTCTGCTTTTTTCTTTTTGGCAAGCTCGTTGATACGATCAATTTTTTTCTGATCCATTTCTTCTCCTTTGTGATAAGATTTAATCCATTTAACAGATTTTATTTGGTATTGATTTGGTTAAAACGTGCAAGTTTAGCTGCTTTTTGAGTTAAATGAGACAAGATAGCCAAACGATTTTGACGGACAGCCTGATCTTCGGCCATAACCATAGTATTTTCAAAGAAGGCATCAATAACTGGACTAAGCGCAAAGAGCTGTTTCAATTGCTGACTGGCAGCACCTGATAAAACAAGTGTATCTACTGCTTCCGCCAAAGCTTTTTCTTGGTCATTTTCAAAAAGTGCTGAATCAACTGTAGCAACTCCTTCTGCCTTCTCAGCCAAGTTAAAGGCACGAGAAAGTGATTCGACAGATGGTTTGAAGTCTTCTTCCTTGCTTGCTTCTACGAGAGCACTTGCTGCTTCCAACATATCCGCCACAACAAAGTTTGATCCTGCAAGAACGGCTTCCTTTATATCTTTTGGAGTAGAGCCCATCATCTTATCAACACGAGCCTTGATAAAATCCATAACCTCTGTCTTATTTTCATAAGTCAAGCTGTCAAATTTCAAAGCATAAAGGCTATCAATCAACTCATCCATAGCAATGTGCCAACCAAAGGCATCCAAGATACGAACCACACCTTGAGTCGCGCGACGAAGAGCATACGGGTCATTAGAACCTGATGGAATCAAACCTACTGAGAAGAAACTCAAAATCGTATCCAATTTGTCTGCAATAGCAAGCACTGCGCCGACCTTACTCTCTGGAAGTTCTCCTTCAGCTGATGTAGGCATGTAGTGTTCACGAATAGCAGCTGCCACCGCTGGAGTTTCCCCAGCAAGAAGGGCATATTTCTCACCCATAATACCTTGGAGCTCGTCAAATTCGCCAACCATACCTGTCAACAAGTCAAACTTGTAAATGGCTGCTGCACGAGCGAGGTCAACTGTTTCATCCACTGACAAGCCAGCTTTTTCTGCTAAAAGCACAGCGATTTGACCCGTACGAATCATGTGTTCACGAAGAGAACCAATCTTCTCATGGAAGGTTACATTGTTTAATTTTTCAACAAGGTCTGAAATAACCAATTTTTGGTCTTCACGCCAGAAGAATTCACCGTCTTCTAAGCGAGCTACTAAGACTTTTTCATTTCCTTTAATGACATTTTCCAAACACTCTGCGTTTCCGTTACGAACAGAAATGAAGTTTGGCAAGAGTTTACCGTCTTGATCACGAACAACAAAGTAACGTTGGTGTTCTTTCATTGAAGTCACCAAAACTTCTTCTGGAACTTCAAGGTATTTGGCATCAAAACTTCCCATAAAGGCAGTTGGGTATTCAACCAAGTTCAAGACTTCATTAAGCAAATCAGCATCAATTTCGATACTTACACCATGTTTTGCCTCAATTTCCTTGATTTGGTCAACAATCATTTGCTCACGTTCACGTGGATCTGCGATTACAAACTGACGACGAAGGTCTTCTTCATAGCTCAATGCTGACTGAATTTTGGTTTCTTTCCCCAAGAAACGATGACCACGGCTGACACGACCTCCCTTGATATCAAGGAAATCCAAATCAAACTCTTCTTCATCTAAAAGAACAGTTAAAGTGTGAACAGGGCGGATGTATTCAAAACTATTTCCAGCCCAGTGCATGCTGACAGGGAAAGTCAGTGACTTCAATACATCCACAACACCTGGAACAATGGCTTCAACTGCTTGACCAACTTCTTCCTTAGTGACATAGACGTATTCTTCACCCTTGATTTCACGGAATTCGATATCTTCAACAGTCAATCCTTTTCCACGGACAAATCCTTGAGCTGCTTTGGTGAAGTTTCCATCACTATCCAAGGCAATTTTCTTTGCTGGCCCCTTAAAATCTTCTGTCAAATCAGACTGTTTGTCTGCTAAACCAGTCACACGAACAGCCAAACGACGTGGTGTTGAGAAGGTTTGAACAGCTTCAAAAGACAGGCGGTTTTCCTTGAGGAAGGCTGCCATTTTTTCGCCTAGTTGTTTTTCACTTGGTGTGACAACATAGGCTGGTAATTCTTCAAGACCGAGTTCTACTAATAAGTTTTTTGTCATGTTTTTTCCTTTACATTTTCTTCAATCTTTTTTGATATGCACCTTAGGTACTGGGGACGTCGCTAACTAACTTTGTGAGTCTGTATGGAAATCTAATACTAAATTAATCAAGATTTCCAACAGTCTTATCAAAGTGGATTTAGCTGACTGATTTTTGAACCTAATACTCAATGAAAATCAAAGAGCAAACTAGGAAGCTAGCCGTAGGCTGTACTTGAGTACGGCAAGGTTAAGCTGACGTGGTTTGAATTTGATTTTCGAAGAGTATAAGGTTTCAAAAATCCCCACATAAAAGTACGGCGGTGCATATCCCTCTAGCAAGTCTTCGACTTGCCTCTAACGATTTTAGAGCACAATATTACTCACTATTCTGCGTCTTCTGCTAAGAGTTTAGCTCGTGTTGCTTCATCCAAAAGTGGGTAGCCTAGGCGTTTGCGTTCTGCGACAAAAGTTTTGGCTACGACACGGGCCAAGTTACGGATACGAGCGATATAGCCTGCGCGCTCTGTTACAGATACGGCACCACGCGCATCAAGTAGGTTAAAGGTATGTGAACATTTGAGAACATAGTCATAGGCAGGGTGCACCAATCCTTCTTCCAAAGCACGACCAGCTTCTTTTTCAAACTTATCAAAGTTTTCAAGCAACATTTCTTGATCCGAAATTTCAAATGAATATTTTGAGTGTTCGTACTCAGGCTGGATAAAGATTTCTCCGTATTTTACACCATCAGCCCATTCGATATCATAGACAGAATCCACTTCCTGAATATAAGAAGCCAAGCGCTCCAAACCATAGGTAACTTCCGCAGTCACAGGGCCAGTTGCCAATCCACCTACTTGTTGGAAGTAAGTAAACTGAGTAATTTCCATACCGTCAAGCCAAACTTCCCAACCAAGACCAGCTGAACCAGTTGATGGATTTTCCCAGTTATCCTCAACGAAACGAATATCGTGTTCCAAAGGATTGATTCCCAATTTTTCCAAAGACTCAAGGTAAAGTTCTTGAATATTTGATGGAGAAGGCTTCATGACCACTTGGAATTGGTGGTGTTGGTAAAGACGGTTAGGATTTTCCCCGTAGCGACCGTCTGCAGGACGACGTGATGGCTCTACATAAGCCGCATTCCATGGCTCAGGTCCGATGGCACGAAGGAAAGTGTAAGGACTCATGGTTCCCGCACCTTTTTCATTGTCATAAGCCTGCATGAGCATACAACCCTGGTCATTCCAAAATTGTTGCAAAGTGAGGATGATTTCCTGAAAAGTCAATTTTTTAGACATTGTTTTCTCCTTTTTCTATAAATTACTTGCGACACGAGTCTGCCTCGTGGATTATACGAGACAAGACGAGTTAGTATTGCGTCTAGCTAAGCACCCTAGTGCTGAGCATGAGGCAGTCCGACTGTAAGGAGTTCTCTGTCACTGACGCAGTGAAAGGTTTGTTTCTTAGACATTGAATACTCCTTAATTGATATGATTTCTTTAATTCTAATTTTAAAAATAGGGATTTTAATTATTTAAAAAATTAAATTTGGTTGACTTGGTAAATCAATGGCTTTATAAGCTAATAATTTTTCTAAAATTCTTATTGATTCATCTGATGAAAACAGTGATTCAAACTGAGGAACATAACTTGATAGGCTTTGTTTAAAACATTTCTTGCACTTATTCTTTCCGTAACGGAGTACCACTTCCTTTAAGTCCATAAATAAAATATAACTTTCAGCATCTTTAATCTTTCTATCTACATATTCATTGAATTCTCTTGATATTTTTTTCCATGTTTTATGTGAAAATCTTCGTGATTAAATGAAATATCTAAACGTAGTTTATTTTGAAGATTACTTGTTAAGAAGTCAACTATTTTATTTTTTAGTTCACTCATACTTCTATGATGATAAAGAGCTATATTTTCAATAGAATAATAATTTATTTTAAAAAGATTATCATGTTCAATCGAATCATTAAAATCTCCGTCAACAATTCCTACAGCATTCATATTCCCATTGTGAATTACTCGTTGCCTAACTTGATCACAGGACATCCCTTCAGGAAATACCGTTGTTTTTGGCGTTATATAACATGAATAAAATTCTGGATCTTCCGCATAAATTATCAACTTATCTTGACCAATTAATTTTTCTACTCCATCAAAATAATCAGCTTTATTGATATCAAAAGTATTCATTCTATAACTCCACTAAATCAAATTCCATTCTTTCACAAGCTTTGAAAACAAACGGGGCATGTGTTGCTATGATTATAATTTTTTCCCCGAGTATTTCAACTAGGTCTGTCATAATTTTACTCTGATAATTTAATGATAAAGAAATTTCTGGCTCATCCACTAATAATAAATCTTCTGAACTATAAACAACATTCAATATTAATGTCAATAAACGACGCTCTCCAGACGATAGCATGGACAAATCTAGCTCATCACCATCTTTCTTAGCTAATAGTTCATTATCTTTAAACTTTAAATAAATATTAGTATACTTTTTTAAAATTTTATTAACTTTTTTTATATTAGATAAAATAGTCCTTAATTTATTATCATCAATATCTTTAATTTTTTCATTGTTCTTGTCTATTTGCTTAGTAATCTTACTGACATATTGATTTGCTATATATATTTTTGCTCCTAATAGCTCTTGGATAATTTGTTCTTTTATCCTATCCAATTCCTCAAAATCTGGGGAAATATATTTCGCCGTTCTATTCAATCTTGAAAATAAAATAGCTTTGTATGCACTGAGTAAACTATTTCTTCGAAGATTATACCACTTATTATCATATTTAAAATCTGCAAAACGACGGTGTAAAAAGGAAGTGATATCTTCCACTTGCAAAATCTGGGGAATACTTTCTCCACTATGAAAATTACTTATTCCAAATGATTTTTTCACCTCATAAATAAGTCTTTCTGATTCTTTAAAAAATAGTGTCAACTGCCTTCCTTCGTCACCAATTGACTTTTTTTGTAGTAAATGCTCTACTGTTGTATTAAGCATTCTAAATCTATTACTTGGGAAAAAAGGAATTGTTTCATTATTCTTAACTATCTCTTCACT
>NZ_CAKAKP010000026.1:0-5617 GCF_916700555.1 Streptococcus sp. Marseille-Q5112 | reverse complement strand
AACGTATGAGGAAGAAGTATCCTGAAGCGATTATTTGTACCAATTTCGGCTATGTTCATGAGCATGTAAGCATGAATAGCTGGCAACAGCTTTTCGAGCTGAGAAACGGTTTAAAAGGGGTTATATTTGCCATCGATGAGATACAAAATGAATATAACTCAAGCGCTTGGCAAAAATTCCCTGAAGGCTTGCTGGCAGAGATTACTCAGCAACGGAAACAGCGTATTAAAATTGTCGGTACAAGTCAGGTCTTTACACGTGTAGTGAAGCAGTTAAGAGAGCAGACATTTGAGGTTGTCGAGTGTCGAACGATTGCCGGACGGTGGACTTTTACTAGGGCTTTCGATGCGGAAGATTACAACGCAGTTTGTGAACGCCCTGAAGCAAAAATGAAGCTACGTCGATTGTGGCGAAGAAGTTTCGTCCAATCGAAAGAACTTAGAGAAAAATATGACACTTATGCCAAAATTCAAAAGATGGCTGAAGCGGTAAATAAGGGCTAAAAAAAGGGGCTGAAAGCCCCTTGAGAAAGCCCCCGGAGGGGGGTTTCTTCTTATCTTGATACATATAGAAATAATGAGATTTTGAAAAAAGAGTATCAAAATAGGTCAAAACCCTTGATTTTACTGGGTTTTAAGGCACAAAAAAAGCCTTGTTTTTTGTGAAAGCTTTTGATATAATTTAGGTGTTCAATCAAAATCATAAAAAGCTAGGAAAATTGCAAGGACTTTTTTCTATATTTCTTTGTAATTACAGGTAAATTATAACATGACAGAAGTCAAAAATCAAGTATTTCAGGATATATCAAAGACTGGAAAAGATAGAAAATGGAGAGAACGCAAATTAAAAAATATTGAACTGGCAGGACAGTTAGATATTTTGGGTTATCGTTCATTTGAGCGAGTATATCAATGTGCTGAAGTTCTAAAATTTGTTGAGCAGTCTGACGGAACGAAGAAACTATATCAGTCTTATTTCTGCAAAAATAAGCTGTGTGCTCTGTGCAACTGGAGAAGGTCGATGAAGTACTCATATCAAGCAAGTAAAATTGTTGAAGAAGCTATGATTAGGCAACCGAAAGGGCGCTTTCTATTCTTGACTTTGACTGTCAAAAATGTGACAGGTCAAGAACTTAATCAGTCTATGACGGATATTTTAAGAGGGTTCAATAGACTGATGAAGTATAAAAAGGTTGATAAAAATCTGATTGGTTTTTTAAGAGCGACAGAGGTTACTTATTCCAAAGAATTAGACAGCTATCATCCTCATCTGCACGTTTTACTAATGGTTAAGCCAAGCTATTTTAGGTCAAAAGCTGACTATTTAAACCAGGAGGAGTGGACAGAACTTTGGCAGAAAGCTATGAAGCTAGACTATACTCCAATGGTTGATATTAGAGCAGTAAAAGCTGATAAAGGCAAAGGGCTAAAAGGTGCGATTTTAGAGACGGCTAAATATCCGGTCAAGCCGTTTGATGTAACGGACAAGAAAACGGATTTCACGGATCAGGAGAAACTACAAATTGTAGATGATATGCTGACAGGATTGCACCGAAAAAGACAAATTGGCTTTGGTAAGCTGTTTAAGGAAATCAAAAAAGACCTGGACTTTGATGATTTAGAAGATGGTAACCTTGTTCAAACTGGAGAGGATAAGGACGGCACTTCTTCAGGTCGTGAAATTGTAGCAATATGGAATTGGGAACGTAAAAATTATTATTTAAAGTAAAACAAAACAGAATAATGTGGTATAATTGAGTTATAAAATGTAATGCAATAGCACACCAAAGCCCCAGAGGATGGCAGTCCTCTAGGGCTTTTTTTACGTTCTTTTCAGATTAACGGGTATCTTGGGCTAGCTTCGGTCTTTGTCCTTGCTATCTAACCACTTGCAGATGTAGTGTGCAGCTACTTCCGCCATAATAGCAAGTAAGACGTCAAAAATGTAATGCAATAAGCTCACCTCCTTTCACGAACCATAGGAACGCAATCGGTAACCGAGAGCGATACTAGTATAGCAAAAAAAAGAAAAAGATGTAATAGATTGAAAAATAAAATTAGTTAATCGTTTTATGTCGCGAAAGTTCATTGGACAGTAAGCAGGGACAGATTAAACTTGAAATCGTGTTGGTGGGGCATTAGACCGACCGACAGACGATTTTAAAAGTTTAGTCCCTGGTTTCTTACTGTCAATGAAACGTGAAATAAATATATAATGGCTAAAATTAATCCAAAAAAAATTGGATTTTTTTCTTTTTTTTGAAATGTATTTACGAATATATAAGTGAACAACAAAAAAGAAAAGAGGAAAACAATGAAAAATGATGTTCTAATTTTGGGTGCTCGTCCCTATGATTTTACAGACGAGAAAACAAACCGTCAGGTGTCTGGTGTTTCCGTTTGGGTCTTGCCCCTCGTGAATGATGAGCCTGAAAACGTGGTAGGCTTATTGCCTGTAAAATACAGTTTGACACAAGCACAATTTGCCTTGCTTGCTCAAAAACCGCTACCAGCTAAGGCTGAAATGTTTATGACCGTCAATATTGCCACTAAAAAAGTTGCCTTTGACCGTTTTGAAAATGTTGAAGCGGTTGATGTGGCAGCATAATGAAACCTGAAGAAAATTCAAATTTCTCAAGTGTATTTGAGTCTTACAATAAAAGTTTACTTGAGAAATTGAATGAACAGACAAAAGCAACAAATAAAGTCTATGACGAATTAAAGAAATTTAATGAGCGCATTGATAAAGATAAACAGGAACAAGAGCAACTTGAAAAGAAAAAGCAAGATGAAAATCAAGAGAAGAAACAAGATTCTGATGAAATTCTAGAAGAATTGAAAAATCTATCTAAGCTGACAGAAGAAAACGGCAAGCAAACCGAGACTGATGAAAAAATAGCAAAGATAGTTACCAAAGTTGAAAAAGATTACGATTTGTACCATATGCAGGCAAATGTCATTACTTTTTACGGAGTGATTGTCATTCCTGGTCTCCTTTTATTTTTCTTTATAAACCATTTACTAAAACAATTTGTATTCTAAAAACTTGTCTATGGGTAAAGACGTTAAACTATACCTAAAAAAAACAATTTTGGAGGATTTTTCTATGATTACAGCTGACCTTTTAGCACCTGTTAAGGACGCAGTTTTGCAGGCAGTTCCGTCTATCTTGCCAGTTGGTGCCGCTGTGTTAGGAGCGAGCCTTGCTGTTCGCTTTGCAGTATCAACGCTCAAGAAATTCTTTTAATCAAAAGCACTCGAAAGGGTGCTTTTTTTGATAAGGAGCAAAATGAAAAAAATTATTAAAAAAATAGCAGTTTGTTTTTGTATTGTAGTTTTGATTTTTACGACTTCTAGACCTAGAACTGTAAAAGCTGAAGCGCTGACTTTGGGTGGCGGTTTGACTTATTTAGCAGGGGCAGGAGCCAGCGCGGCTTCTTTGCCTATTCTTATAATCGGACTTGCTGCCGTTTTGCTTTTAGGTCTTGTGGTCACGAATTGGGACGATATAGCAGCCTTTGGAAATGCGGTGGCTGATGAATTGAGATTGGCAGGATATGCTTTATCTAGTTTTGTAAATGGAACTTCTGTAAAGATCGATAATACATTTAAAAATGCTGTTTTGAAAGCATATAGCAAAACAGGAACAACCATGACAAAATACTATCCAACTACTGATTATTCAGGTGGTACGGTTGTTAAAACAGGTTTATTAAATACTAAAGACAGATTAGATGCTTCGATGTATCTTGAATATCTAGACCATGATTTCCCTTATTCGGATAATGTGGTTAATAATATTTACGGTAAATCAAATATATTTCTGAGTACGGCTCCTCCATCATCTTGGAAAAGTTTGAATAGCTCGTACACTGGAGCAAATCAGTATGTTTTAAGTTCTATCACGGTTATTACGTCATTTGAGCCGACGACGGCAAAAGTTGCTTATTTTGACCTTATAAATTTGGGAACACAAAAAGAGGTCAGAGACGCAAATGGAAATTTGACTAAATTGATTTTGACGATTACAGCGCAAGAGGTTGCGGATTTTGTTTCTGGAAAGGAACATGTAACGGAGTTTGCGACAGCGTTGGCTTCTGATAAGCCTGTGACGATTACAGATGTTTCAATCCCCGAATTAGGGATAGGGAGTGTTAGAGAGGAAATAAGTACAGCGAATATGATGCAGACAGCTATGACAGTAAAAACTGCAGAACAGTATATAAATGTTGCGTTTCCTGAAGCGTCAACAACTGTGACATTTAATAGTCAGGCAGCTGCTATAGGGGCAACGTTGCCACAAATTGGCACGTTATCAGATTATGCTCTTACAGGGGCGCAGACAGATGAACTTGCAAGGGTTAGAGCAGGAACAGCGACAGGATCATTAACAGGGGCGCAGACGGCAACAGGAACGCTTGTGGGAGCAGGAACAGGCTGGCTTGATAAGATATTAGATTTTCTAAAAAAATTGTTAAACGCTATTTTGAGCATACCAGGAGCAATTTTAGATGGACTAAAAGCGCTTTGGGATTGGCTTGCTAAAATATTACAAGCTATTCTTGCTATTCCTGGGGGAATTATAGGGATTTTAAGTAAGATATGGGAATTTCTTCAAACTCTCTCAAAAGTGATTGCTGACGCTATTACAGGGGCCATAACGTGGACATTCTCTATTGATGAAACATGGCTAAGAGGACGCTTGAGCAGTTTAAATGACACTTTCAGGAGAAAATTCCCTGTGATGGTTCCTTTAAGGTATGATTTTAATGATAAGGACACAATAAGTGATATGAGTGTAAATATTTTGGGTTCTAACTATGTGATATTAAACGGAGCAACAGCAACAAAATTGGCTTCGCCAATTAAGATGGTGTTTAGAGCCTTAGCTTATGTTTTGATGGCTTTATTCTTTGCTAGAAAGTTCCATAAAGTGGCGGAGGATTAAAATGGTTCAAGGGATTTTAAGTGTTTGTTTTAAAATTTTAGAGTGGTTGATAGGCTTATTTCCGTCATTTGAGTTCGTCAATAATTTTGTATCAGCGTTAAACGCGGTATCTAATATTTTATATGAGGCATCGCCATTTGTGCCTTTTAGAGATATTTTTATCTGTATAGGGTTGATATCTACTTTTTATGTTTCGCTTTTCGGTACGAAATGTATAAATTGGCTTATACATCGAATACCGTTTATTAATTAAAAAAATAAGAAAGGGTAGGCAGGATAAAACGGAAAGCCCGCATTTGCGGGCGCCCGTTTTATCTGTTTAGCATTGGTTATTGTTTATGAGAAAAAAAGGTATTCGAGGAAAGCAATTTGAGGTGCTTTCGGAAAAGCCTGCATATTTGAAGATTTTTAGCTTTATAGGCGCTTTGTCTTATGATTTGTATCATCGTATCAAGAACGGAAAAGAATTTAGAGAATACGGTCTGACCTTGTATTGTGGTCGTCAGGGTGGAGGAAAAACAATGGCGATGACTGAATATCTCGAACGTATGAGGAAGAAGTATCCTGAAGCGATTATTTGTACCAATTTCGGCTATGTTCATGAGCATGTAAGCATGAATAGCTGGCAACAGCTTTTCGAGCTGAGAAACGGTTTAAAAGGGGTTATATT
>NZ_CAKAKP010000025.1:0-4512 GCF_916700555.1 Streptococcus sp. Marseille-Q5112 | reverse complement strand
CACAGACCGTTTATCCAGCGGATGTGACCACCTGATTTCCTCTTTAGACTCAGGTGAGTTGACAGGAGCAGCCTACACAGCTGGTAAAGGTCTCTTTATAGAGATTATCATCCCCAGCATCAAAAAGCTCCAAGCAGCGATAGATGATATCCAACTAGAGTTGAGCTCCTACAAAGATGCGGATGCTCAGGTCTCTGGATATGGTGATTTGGACCTAGACCAGCTTAAGGAATTGAAAAAGCTGAGAGAAGAGCAGTTAGCTATCGTAGAAGCTCAGATTCAAGTGAGGGAGAACTGGCTAAATCAAATCACAGACCTCTTTAGTCTCAATTGGGGGAAAGCCTTCTCTGAGAAGACCATCCTCTACAATACCAAGTTTCAAATCGAGTCGGGTATTCAGGATTTGGATGATAAGATTGAAAAACTAGAATTTTTTGTCTCACAGGTTTCCCAGTATTTCAGTGATAGCCTAGAAGTCCTTAGCTTAGCTATCAAAGGAGCCACGCAACTAAGTAAAATCATTGTTGATAGCGATGGAAACTACTATGCGGACGGTATGGACATGAGCTGGGTACAGAAAATGAAGGATGTGAAGATTGAAAATCAAAAAATTGAGCCATCCATACCAATAAGTAAAAAACAAAAATCTATTCAGACACTCCAACAGCAATATGGATTTAGTCAAACTGAATCAGAAATATTACTGAGATTATATGTTAGTATGGAAAGGAAATATGGGACTAAGAAAGCAAATGTAGAATTCTTTAAGATAGTTGCTTCATACTCTTATGGTGATAAATCTTATGGTGCTTGGCAAATTGTCGCTGGACTATATAGTCCAAATGGGGTGAATGGTATAATAGTTGGCATAAATGACAAACTGAAATACATACTGAAAAAATATGGATTAGAAGATTATGAGATTGATACGATTCAGAAGGCTATCCAGAATCAGCATAATTTTACGAGATTGGAAAAGATTGAAGAGGGGGATACAAATGATGAGATAAAAGGGAAACTGAATTTGGCTTCTGAGAAAGCATATGGTCAAGGAAATTATAATAAATTAGACGAGAAGCAGAAAGCAAGAGTAAGGGAATTGCTATCTCAATTTGGAGGGACAATAGATTATTCTCATATGGCTGCCACAATTTCTGCACATTATACAGATAATCATGGAATAGAAAATGAGGATGATTTAGCAGGTTGGCAAGGAGATGTAGTTGGTGCTATGGGAATTTCTCCTAGTCTTGGCAATGATGATTATCGTTCAGATTTAGATGCTGTTAATATTTACCACGAAATAAAGAACGGAGATAGTGTAGTTGATGTTACAAACTCATACTACGATAATGTTGAAAAAACATCTGGCTATAGAGCTTATGAATTTGTTCAAAATATTGGAGAAGGTGATTACACGAAAGGAATGAAGAAATTAGAAGAAACATATAAATTATATGTCTCTTCTCATTCTAGTGAAAAATCATCAACTTTTGAAGAATTCATGAATGCTATCCAACATTTCAAAAAAGATTTAGATGAACCCAATCCCTCTATCGGAGAGTAAAATGTTAAAAAGAATAAGAAACTATTATAAAAACAAACCAACTCAAGCTGTCTTAATGCTCATAGTTCTTATTTGGTCAATATATGATATTAGTGCGACCAGTTTGGCAAGTAACTCAGCATTAACTAAGGAATTCATGCATAGTCGGTATGTTATGGTTTGGCCAATGGTAGATAAGAAAGTGAAATTATACCACTATGCGGAAGAATGGACTAGTGACGTTTTAGTTGGAATTATGCATTTGGACTATGGAAATATTAGAATAACTAGTTTTCCTAAAAAATGGGAGAGTGAGGCTGAAATATACTATACTCTGTCTGAAGATGAGTATGCTGATAGAGTATATTTTTTCTTAGACGAGCCAATTTCTAAAGCCTATATCAGCAGTTTAGAACAAAATTATTATTTGGTTTCAAAGAATGAAGTCACCATTAAAGAGGAAATAGGTAAAACGATTGAACAGTTAGGTCAAGAAGTGGGGAATGCAAGGAAAAACTTCTTATCGACTCTTGGAAAGATGAAAAACCTTCGTTTGGTCTATTTGATTCTTCGTATGATAGTATTGTTGCAGTGTATCAGGTGGTCGGGTCAGCGTAGAAAAAGGAAAGAGGACGAAATTTTGCAGAATAGATAGAGCTCCAGAAAGGTATGACGACTATAAGGAGAGTTACAAATGAGCATGACGAAAAAATCGAATTGGAATTTAGGTTGTAGTTTAGTACTTGTTGTAGGTTTGGCGGCTATTTTTTTCTTTAATCTATGGGCACAAAATCTTGGTAAGTATACTCTGCAACCAGGTCAAAGTGTTGAATTGAAAGTTTTTTCTAAAACAGAGCAGCGGGAGTATAATTCGGAATTGATTTTTTTAAAAAAAGATGAGGCTAAATTAAAATTATCTGGCCGAAAAGGATGGGGGATGAAAGGAAGTAACACGGTTTATAATGTTGAGAAGCAGTCAATAACTGAGATTATTATCTCTAAAGATGGAACAGAGCACAGAGACTTACCAAATGATAAGAGTAAAAGTATCTATTTAGAAAGTGATGGAATAGTGGTTCAAGGGGGAATAAAGGAAGTATTTGGGGTGACGGAAGAAGCCCCCTACACTATCACCATCACCAATGTAGACGACAAACCAGCACGCTTTGAAGCTCAAGTGGTGAATAGGTAGATTTAGGAACCATAAACTATGCCTCTGCCGTTGCAATTGTTTGGTGATGGAGGTTTATTTTGACTTTTGATGGCTATCTGGTTGTTACTTTCGATGAAGCTAGAGAAGAACTGATATCAGAAAGGAATCGGCTACCATGGGAGTAAAATACAGCGCACAAGAATCACAAGAATTGATTCAGGCCATGACTAACAATCTCCAGGTCGCAAATGAAGTCACAGACCGCTTATCTAGTGGATGTGATCACCTGATTTCCTCTTTAGACTCAGGTGAGTTGACAGGAGCAGCCTATACAGCTGGTAAAGATCTCTTTATAGAGATTATCATCCCCAGCATCAAAAAGCTCCAAGCAGCGATAGATGATATCCAACTAGAGTTGACCTCCTACAAAGATGCGGATGCTCAGGTCTCTGGATATGGAGATTTGGACCTAGACCAGCTTAAGGAATTGAAAAAGCTGAGAGAAGAGCAGTTAGCTATCGTAGAAGCTCAGATTCAAGCGAGGGAGAATTGGCTTAATCAAATCACGGACCTCTTTAGTCTCAATTGGGGGAAAGCCTTCTCTGAGAAGACCATCCTCTACAATACCAAGTTTCAAATCGAGTCGGGTATTCAGGATTTGGAAGACAAGATTGAAAAACTAGAATTTTTTGTCTCACAGGTTTCCCAGTATTTCAGTGATAGCCTAGAAGTCCTTAGCTTAGCTATCAAAGGAGCCACGCAACTGAGTAAAATCATTGTCGATAGCGATGGAAACTACTATGCGGACGGTATGGACATGAGCTGGGTACAGAAAATGAAGGATGTGAAGATTGAAAATCATGAGTTAAAAACAATTGATAAGAATTTATATTCATCAGAAGTACAATTTGTAAATACACTACAAAATGCTTATGGCTTTAGTGAAATTGAATCCAAAATAATATATAAGTTATATGACAAACTAAAAAATAAATTTGGAGTAGAAAAAGCCAACATAGAATTTATTCGGTTAATGGCTGAAATCTCCTATTCAGGAACTTCATGGTATTATACTGCAGGATTACCATTACAAAATGCAGAAAAACACTTTGTAAAAGAGATGAATAACCTTGGTTTTAAAGATCCTAAAATTGATTTAATAAAAAAAGCGTTAGTGAATCAACATAAGTATTCAGGATTAGCTGCAATAAAGGAAAGTGATTCAAAAGAAATTGTTGAAAAAAAACTAAACATAGCAGCAGATGCAATATTTGGTATAAGTAGTTTTAACGAATTAAATACTCATCAAAAAGAACAGCTGAAAGAAATGTTAGATAGATTTGGTGGTAAAGCTGATTATACTCATCAAAATGCTGTTATTTCCACTTATTTTAATGAATCTCCGATGGAAGAAGTGGCAGATACTATATTCGGAATATTAAATGAGAGAGCAGGTTATCTGGGTGATGTGGCAGGTGCTAACGGAGCTCCTCCAAGTATGGGAAATGACGATTATAAAGCTGATCTTGATGCAGTGAATATTTATTATAGAATAAAAAACAGCAGAGATTACGTTGGAACTGTAAGTGAATATTATGATGAGGTAGAGTCGAAGACTATATCAAGAGCACGCGAATTTGTTGTTAATATAGGGAATGGGAATTATGATGAAGGAATTTTACATTTACAAGATAAGTGGTTAACACTTGAGTCAAAAATTAAAGAAAATCCAGAAGTATATGAAAATTGGAGAAGAGATCCGATGTATACTTTTAATCGTTTCTTATTAAGTATTATCCATGATAAAAATGAT
>NZ_CAKAKP010000024.1:0-1176 GCF_916700555.1 Streptococcus sp. Marseille-Q5112 | reverse complement strand
ACTTTTGATGGCTATCTGGTTGTTACTTTCGATGAAGCTAGAGAAGAACTGATATCAGAAAGGAATCGGCTACCATGGGAGTAAAATACAGCGCACAAGAATCACAAGAATTGATTCAGGCCATGACGAACAACCTCCGAGTCGCAAATGAAGTCACAGACCGCTTATCTAGTGGCTGTAATCACCTGATTTCCTCTTTAGACTCAGGTGAGTTGACAGGAGCAGCCTACACAGCTGGTAAAGGTCTCTTTACAGAGATTATCATCCCCAGCATCAAAAAGCTCCAAGCAGCGATAGATGATATCCAACTAGAGTTGACATCCTACAAAGATGCGGATGCTCAGGTCTCTGGATATGGTGATTTGGACCTAGACCAGCTTAAGGAATTGAAAAAGCTGAGAGAAGAGCAGTTAGCTATCGTAGAAGCTCAGATTCAAGCGAGGGAGAACTGGCTAAATCAAATCAAAGACCTCTTTAGTCTCAATTGGGGGAAAGCCTTCTCTGAGAAGACCATCCTCTACAATACCAAGTTTCAAATTGAGTCAGGTATTCAGGATTTGGATGATAAGATTGAAAAACTAGAATTTTTTGTCTCACAGGTATCCCAGTATTTCAGTGATAGTCTAGAAATCCTTAGCTTAGCGATTCAAGGAGCTACGCAACTAAGTAAACTCATTGTTGATAGCGATGGCAACTACTATGCAGACGGTCTGGACATGAATTGGGTACAGAAAATGAAGGATGTGAAGATTGAGAGTGCAAAATATGATTCTTCTAAGGAAGCTAAGGATTTGCATAAAGAATACCAAAAAATCTTAGATAAGTTGGAAAATGGAAAAGAACTTAGCGATAAGGAGTTTCAAATTTTAGAATCTTATGTACATCACCATCCTCAAATACAATTTCCTCAACTTGTAACAGAAAAATTGAAATCGGAGGCTACCAATAGAGCTAATCCAGAGAAACTTAAGGAAAAAGTTGAGAAAATTAAAAATAGTAATGGAGATTTGAATAAAAAAGCTGAACTAATTGTGAAAACTTATGAAGATTATCTATTTTATAATAATCAAGAAGCTTTTGAAGAATACTGGAGGAAGAGAAAGGAGTTAACAAAAGATAAAGATTGGAAGGATGTTGATAGCAAGATTAAAGATACTATTTAGGATAATCTTAATG
>NZ_CAKAKP010000023.1:0-6451 GCF_916700555.1 Streptococcus sp. Marseille-Q5112 | reverse complement strand
TGCGCAACGCCAAACTTTACGAAATCAACCACAACACTGAGTTGACCTTTAAAAATCTCAAGGCAACTTTCTTTAGAACGACTCACTCTATTCCAGAGCCTTTGGGGATTGTCATTCATACTCTTCAGCACCGTGGTCAGGAGGGGGCAGGAATCCTCTCCAATGATCAGGGGAACTTGAAGCGCCATCGTGATATGGGCCTTCTATCAGAAGTGTTCAGAAATCCAGCTAATTTGGATAAATTGACAGGAACTAGTGCGATTGGACATGTGCGTTATGCGACTGCTGGCGAAGCTTCTGTAGATAACATCCAGCCCTTCCTCTTCCGTTTTCATGATATGCAGTTTGGTTTGGCTCATAATGGAAATCTGACCAATGCAGCCTCTCTCAAGAAAGAACTGGAACAAAGAGGCGCGATTTTCAGCGCGACTTCGGACTCGGAAATCTTGGCTCACCTCATTCGTCGCAGTCATAATCCTAGCCTGATGGGCAAAATCAAGGAAGCGCTCAGTCTAGTTAAAGGTGGTTTTGCCTATATCTTGCTGTTTGAGGACAAGTTGATTGCTGCCCTTGACCCCAATGGTTTCCGTCCGCTTTCTATCGGGAAAATGGCCAACGGAGCGGTGGTTGTTTCCTCTGAAACCTGTGCTTTTGAGGTTATTGGTGCAGAGTGGATTCGTGATTTGAAGCCAGGTGAGATTGTGATCATTGATGACAAGGGAATCCAGTATGATAGCTATACGGATGATACTCAGTTAGCAATCTGTTCTATGGAGTATATCTATTTTGCTCGCCCTGATTCTAATATCCACGGTGTCAATGTCCATACGGCTCGCAAACGTATGGGTGCCCAATTGGCGCGTGAATTCAAGCATGAGGCGGATATCGTGGTCGGTGTGCCCAATTCTTCCCTTAGCGCGGCTATGGGATTTGCGGAAGAATCAGGCTTGCCAAATGAAATGGGACTTATCAAGAACCAATACACGCAACGGACCTTTATCCAACCGACTCAAGAATTGCGGGAGCAAGGGGTACGGATGAAACTCTCTGCTGTTTCAGGCGTTGTAAAAGGCAAGCGTGTGGTTATGATTGATGACTCTATTGTACGTGGAACAACCTCTCGTCGTATCGTTCAGCTCTTGAAAGAAGCGGGTGCAACTGAGGTTCACGTTGCTATTGGCAGTCCAGCGCTAGCTTATCCATGCTTCTACGGGATTGATATCCAGACCCGTCAGGAGCTGATTGCAGCTAATCAAACGGTCGAAGAAACTCGCCAAATCATTGGTGCGGACAGTCTGACATATCTTTCTATTGAGGGGTTGATTGATTCAATTGGTATTGAAACGGATGCGCCAAATGGTGGTCTCTGTGTCGCTTACTTTGACGGTGACTACCCAACACCTCTCTACGACTATGAGGAAGACTATCGTCGAAGTTTGGAAGAAAAGACCAGTTTTTACAAATAGACGGATAAAGATTCTCCATTAAAGGAAAGGAAGAGGAGACAAAATGACAAATAAAAATGCTTATGCTCCACGTCTCACTACTGACTAAAAGCTAAAGCATTTGTCAGTAGACGCTTTCTCCTATGGGACCAAAGCTAGAGACCTGACTAGTATTTTTAGATAAAATAATTGTTTATCTAAAAATACGTCGCAGTCTTTCCCAAAAAAAGAAAAGGAAAAATAAAATGGCAAATAAAAATGCGTACGCTCAATCTGGTGTGGATGTTGAAGCAGGTTATGAAGTTGTTGAACGAATCAAAAAGCACGTGGCTCGTACGGAGCGTGCAGGTGTCATGGGAGCTCTGGGTGGCTTTGGTGGTATGTTTGACCTTTCAAAGACTGGGGTTAAAGAACCTGTCTTGATTTCAGGAACTGATGGTGTCGGAACCAAACTCATGCTGGCTATCAAGTACGACAAGCACGATACCATCGGTCAGGACTGTGTAGCCATGTGTGTCAATGATATCATCGCTGCAGGTGCGGAGCCCCTCTATTTCCTTGACTACGTCGCAACTGGCAAGAATGAACCAGCTAAGCTAGAGCAAGTCGTTGCTGGTGTGGCAGAAGGTTGTGTGCAGGCTGGTGCTGCCCTCATTGGTGGGGAAACGGCTGAAATGCCTGGCATGTACGGCGAAGATGACTATGACTTGGCTGGTTTTGCGGTCGGTGTGGCTGAAAAATCTCAAATCATTGACGGTTCAAAAGTGGCAGAGGGAGATGTTCTTCTCGGACTTGCTTCAAGTGGGATTCATTCCAATGGTTACTCTCTCGTCCGTCGTGTCTTTGCGGATTACACAGGTGAGGAAGTCCTGCCAGAATTGGAAGGCAAGCAACTCAAGGAAGTTCTTCTTGAGCCGACTCGTATCTATGTCAAGGGTGTCTTACCACTCATCAAGGAAGAGTTGGTCAACGGCATTGCCCACATCACTGGTGGTGGCTTTATCGAAAATGTCCCTCGTATGTTTGCAGCTGACTTGGCTGCTGAGATTGAGGAAGACAAGGTTCCAGTTTTACCGATTTTCAAAGCCCTTGAAAAATATGGTCAGATCAAACATAAAGAAATGTTTGAAATCTTCAATATGGGTGTGGGACTCATGTTGGCAGTTAGCCCTGAAAATGTAGGCCGTGTCAAGGAATTGTTGGATGAACCAGTCTATGAAATTGGTCGCATCTTCAAGAAAGAAAACGAAAGTGTCATCATCAAATGAAAAAAATAGCGGTTTTTGCCTCTGGTAATGGCTCAAATTTTCAGGTGATAGCGGAACAATTTCCAGTAGAGTTTGTCTTTTCAGACCATCGTGATGCCTATGTGCTCGAACGTGCAGACAAGCTCGGCGTTCTGTCCTATGCTTTTGAACTCAAGGAGTTTGAGAGCAAGGCAGACTACGAAGCAGCCCTTGTCGAACTATTGGAAGAACATCAGATTGACTTGGTTTGCCTAGCGGGCTACATGAAAATTGTTGGGCCTACTTTACTGGCAGCTTATGAAGGCAGGATTATCAACATTCATCCAGCCTACCTGCCAGAATTTCCAGGAGCTCATGGGATTGAGGACGCTTGGAATGCTGACGTTGCAGAGAGCGGCGTGACCATTCACTGGGTGGACTCTGGAGTGGATACAGGAAAGGTCATCAAACAAGTACGTGTACCACGGTTGGCTGATGATACCATTGAAAGTTTTGAAACTCGGATTCATGAGGCAGAGTACAAGTTGTATCCAGAGGTTATTAGAGAATTATTGGACAAGTAAATGAAAAAATGGTTGGAAACACTTTCCTTGATTACCTTGGTAATCATTCTACGTTTACTAGTAAATTTTTTGTTCCCAGAGATTCCCTATTGGGGGAGATTTTTACTGACAGTAATTTTGGGAGTCTTGGTAATCGTCTCCCTATACTTTATGAATCGAAAAATGCGTAGGTAGAGAGTTTGAAAATGAAAGGAAAAAACATGACTAAACGCGCCTTAATCAGCGTCTCAGACAAAGCGGGCATTGTTGAATTTGCCCAAGAACTTAAAAAACTTGGTTGGGAGATTATCTCGACTGGTGGAACCAAGATTGCCCTTGATAATGCTGGGGTGGACACCATTGCGATCGATGATGTGACTGGTTTTCCAGAGATGATGGACGGTCGTGTCAAGACCCTTCATCCAAATATTCACGGTGGACTCCTCGCTCGTCGTGACTCGGATAGTCACCTGGAAGCGGCCAAAGACAATCAAATCGAGCTCATCGACCTTGTTGTGGTCAACCTTTACCCATTCAAGGAAACCATTCTCAAACCAGACGTGACTTATGCTGATGCGGTGGAGAATATCGATATCGGCGGGCCATCTATGCTTCGTTCAGCAGCTAAAAACCATGCCAGCGTGACGGTTGTGGTAGACCCTGCTGACTATGCAGTGGTTTTGGACGAGTTGTCAGCCAATGGTGAAACGACTTACGAAACTCGTCAACGTTTGGCAGCCAAGGTTTTTCGTCACACTGCGGCTTATGATGCCTTGATTGCAGAGTATTTCACAGCTCAAGTGGGGGAAAGCAAACCTGAAAAGCTCACTTTGACCTATGACCTCAAACAAGCTATGCGTTACGGTGAAAACCCTCAACAAGACGCGGACTTCTACCAAAAAGCCTTGCCGACTGACTACTCGATTGCTTCAGCGAAACAGCTCAACGGGAAAGAATTGTCATTCAATAATATCCGCGATGCGGATGCGGCCATTCGTATCATCCGTGATTTTAAAGACCGTCCAACCGTTGTGGCTCTCAAACACATGAACCCATGTGGAATCGGTCAGGCTGATGACATCGAGACTGCTTGGGACTACGCTTATGAGTCTGACCCAGTGTCTATCTTTGGTGGTATCGTTGTTCTCAACAGTGAGGTGGATGCTGCGACAGCTGAGAAGATGCATGGTGTATTCCTTGAAATCATCATCGCACCAAGCTATACGGATGAGGCGCTAGCTATTTTGACCAATAAAAAGAAAAACTTGCGTATCCTTGCCTTGCCATTTGATGCTCAAGAGGCTAGCGAAGTGGAAGCAGAATACACAGGTGTAGTTGGTGGACTTCTGGTGCAAAACCAAGATGTGGTCAAGGAAAGCCCAGCCGATTGGCGAGTGGTGACCAAACGCCAACCAACTGAGACAGAAGCGACAGCTCTTGAGTTTGCTTGGAAAGCTATTAAATACGTCAAATCAAACGGAATTATCGTGACCAACGACCACATGACACTTGGAGTTGGCCCAGGTCAAACCAACCGTGTGGCTTCAGTCCGTATTGCCATTGACCAAGCTAAAGACCGTCTTGATGGCGCTGTGCTTGCTTCTGATGCATTCTTCCCATTTGCGGATAATGTGGAAGAAATCGCCAAAGCAGGTATCAAGGCTATCATCCAGCCAGGTGGGTCCGTCCGTGACCAAGAATCTATCGAAGCTGCGGATAAATACGGCTTGACCATGGTCTTCACAGGAGTGAGACATTTTAGACATTAAGAAGGTTAAAGGGAAGAAAAAAGTTTCTTTCCTTTTTTTTGAAATTAAGTAATAGATTAATAAAAAATTATGAGAAACGAAACTTGTTGGTAAGTTAGAAAAACATCATAATTTTAGAATAAAGGTGATAAATAAAGTTATGATAAATCGTGTTAGAAGTAGATATTTTTGATATAATGAATGTTAGAAGGGCGAAATTAAGGAGGGGATTAATTTGGAAATTAAAAAAAATTATTTAATAAATAGATTTTTTTCCAGAAATACTATAAAAAACCTCGTACAAAATAAAAAAGATCCAATTTTTGAGTGTGTATCGCAACATCATAAATTAGGTAATAATTTGTCTATAATTCAAAATACTTATATGAAACTCTCTCAATCGTATAGAAATGAATATTTTTATAAAAATACGTTGTTAAATAAATTATTATTAGGGGTACATAGTATAAATACTACTACTGCTTTGACTGAAATACCTGTTGGAAATGCAAAACCAGATTTTATTTTAATAAATGGAAAAGCTGTGGTATATGAAATCAAAACTGAATTTGATAATTTTGACAGATTAGAAAATCAAATCACAGAATACTATAGAGCATTTAATCATGTTGCAATTGTTACTCATGAAAAAAATGTAAATTTAGCTTTGGAGAAGATTAAGTTGTTAAAAAAACCTGTAGGTCTTTATGTGCTCCAAAGAAACAGCAAAATTAAAACAATAATTAAACCAGAGAAGTACAATACTGATTTAGATAGGGAAATAATTTTTAAAATACTTCGTAAGGGGGAATATGAAAACATTATTGAGAAACATTTTAATTCGTTACCAGATGTGTCTCAATTTGAGTATTATGACGTTTGTAAATTATTAACCAAAAAGATTCCATTGGAACAGTTTTATTCGGATTTTCTTATGGAATTGAAGAAGAGGAGTTCAATAGATAAAGATTTATTTGCAGATGTTCCTTATGAGCTTAAATTTTTGGTGTATTTCATGAATTTTAAACCTAAGGATTTTAAGGCATTAAAGCAGTTTTTAAATGAATAAAGGAGTATTTATATGTATTTTCCGTATTTGAGAGGAAGACAGTATGAGTTGATTGCTCTTAGAGAATTGTTAGAAAATAATAAATTAGGTAGCGCTGTAATTCCAATTATTGAACCGGTAAGATTATCTCCTACACTGGTAAGTACTTTGGAGGGTTTTAAAGATAAGAGGCAGAAATGTTCTATTGTAATGAATCCAGGTGTAGGATCTTTTTTGGAGGAATATAGCGATTTTTCTAAAAGTAATCTTGCTACTCGATTGGATAGTTTGATTGATGAAAGTGAGAATTTTTATTATGTTTCGTTGATGAGTAAGGATTATAGTTTAGAAGAAAATTTTAAGTCTATTGCAGATATTGGCAAACAAATAACAGTATGTAAGAAGCCCGATGATTTACAAG
>NZ_CAKAKP010000022.1:0-8656 GCF_916700555.1 Streptococcus sp. Marseille-Q5112 | reverse complement strand
CAAGACATGGACTGTTTTTGACTATATTGAAAAAGATACCCCAGTATTCTTTGATGATTATCAGAAATTGATGAATCAGTATGAAGTCTTTGAAAGGGAGTTAGTACAATACTTTACAGAAGATTTACAGAATGGTAAATCATTTTCTGAGATGCAGTATTTTGCTGATACAGAGCAAACCTATAAGAAACAGAGTCCGGTTACCTTTTTCTCTAATCTGCAAAAGGGGTTAAGCAATCTCAAGTTTGACCAAATTTATCAATTTAATCAATATCCTATGCAAGAGTTTTTCAATCAATTTTCTTTTCTAAAAGAAGAAATTGAGCGATACAAAAAAATGAATTACACTATTATTCTTCAGTCTAGCAATTCAATGGGAAGTAAAACATTGGAGGATGTTTTAGAGGAATATCAGATTAAATTAGATTCCAGAGATAAGTCAAGTATCTGTAAAGAATCTGTAAACTTAATCGAGGGTAATCTCAGACATGGTTTTCATTTTGTAGATGAAAAGATTTTATTGATAACTGAACATGAGATTTTTCAAAAGAAATTGAAACGTCGTTTTCGAAGACAACATGTTTCGAATGCAGAGAGATTAAAAGATTATAATGAACTTGAAAAAGGGGACTACGTTGTCCATCATATCCATGGGATTGGTCAATATATAGGGATTGAAACAATTGAAATCAAAGGGATTCACCGTGATTATGTTAGTGTTCAATACCAAAACGGGGATCAAATCTCTATCCCAGTGGAACAGATTCATCTACTGTCCAAATATGTTTCAAGTGATGGGAAAGCTCCAAAACTCAATAAATTAAATGACGGTCATTTTAAAAAGGCCAAGCAAAAAGTAAAGAACCAGGTAGAGGATATAGCTGACGATTTAATCAAACTTTATTCTGAGCGTAGTCAGTTGAAGGGTTTTGCTTTCTCAGCTGATGATAAGGATCAACATGCTTTTGATGATGCCTTCCCTTATGTTGAAACGGATGATCAACTTCGTAGTGTTGAGGAAATCAAGAGAGATATGCAGGCTTCTCAACCAATGGATCGACTTTTAGTTGGGGATGTTGGTTTTGGAAAGACTGAAGTTGCTATGCGTGCAGCCTTTAAGGCAGTCAACGATCATAAACAGGTTGTCGTTCTAGTTCCGACGACGGTTTTAGCGCAGCAGCACTATACGAATTTTAAGGAACGATTCCAAAATTTTGCAGTTAATATTGATGTGTTGAGTCGCTTTAGAAGTAAAAAAGAGCAGACTGAAACACTTGAAAAATTGAAAAAGGGTCAAGTTGATATTTTAATTGGAACACATCGTGTTTTGTCAAAAGATGTTGTGTTTGCTGATTTGGGCTTGATGATTATTGATGAGGAACAGCGATTTGGTGTCAAGCATAAGGAAACCTTGAAAGAACTGAAAAAACAAGTAGATGTCTTGACCTTGACAGCAACGCCAATTCCTCGGACCCTTCACATGTCTATGCTGGGAATCAGAGATTTGTCTGTTATTGAAACTCCGCCGACTAATCGCTATCCAGTGCAAACCTATGTTTTAGAAAAGAATGATAGTGTGATTCGTGATGCTGTCTTGCGTGAAATGGAGCGTGGAGGTCAAGTTTACTATCTTTACAATAAAGTTGACACGATTGATCAGAAGGTTTCAGAATTACAGGAGTTGATTCCAGAGGCTTCGATTGGTTATGTTCATGGGCAAATGAGTGAGATTCAGTTAGAAAATACTCTACTGGATTTCATTGAAGGTCAGTATGATATTTTAGTGACGACTACCATTATTGAGACAGGGGTGGACATTCCAAATGCCAATACTTTATTTATTGAAAATGCTGACCATATGGGCTTGTCAACCTTGTATCAGTTAAGAGGAAGAGTCGGTCGTAGTAATCGTATTGCTTATGCCTATCTCATGTATCGTCCAGAAAAATCAATCAGTGAAGTCTCCGAGAAAAGATTAGAAGCGATTAAAGGATTTACAGAATTAGGTTCTGGATTTAAGATTGCTATGAGAGATCTCTCCATTCGTGGAGCAGGAAACCTTTTAGGAAAATCCCAGTCTGGTTTCATTGATTCTGTTGGTTTTGAATTGTATTCGCAGTTATTGGAGGAAGCTATTGCTAAACGACATGGTAATGGGAACACAAGAGCCAAAGGGAATGCTGAGTTGATTTTACAAATTGATGCCTATCTTCCTGATACTTATATTTCTGATCAACGACATAAGATTGAAATTTACAAGAAAATTCGTCAAATTGACAACCGTGTCAACTACGAAGAATTACAAGAAGAGTTGATGGACCGATTTGGAGAGTACCCAGATGTGGTAGCCTATCTTTTAGAGATTGGTTTGGTTAAGTCTTATCTTGATAAGGTATTTGTTCAACGTGTGGAACGAAAAGAGAATAAGATTACAGTTCAATTTGAAAAAGTCACTCAACGATTGTTTTTGGCTCAAGATTATTTTAAAGCTTTATCCGCAACGGACTTAAAAGCAGCCATAGCTGAGAATAAGGGATTAATGGAAGTTGTGTTTGATATCCGAAACAAGAAGGACTATGAAATTTTAGAAGGTCTGCTCATTTTTGGAGAAAGTTTATTAGAGATAAAAGTGTCGAAAGAAGGCAATTCCCTTTAACATTTTTCTTCTATAAAGTAGATAAAAATGGTACAATAATAATTTGAGGTAATAAAAATGAGACTAGACAAATATTTAAAAGTATCAAGAATTATCAAGCGTCGTACAGTCGCAAAAGAAGTAGCAGATAAAGGCAGAATCAAGGTAAATGGAATCTTGGCCAAAAGTTCAACGGATTTGAAAGTTAATGACCAAGTTGAAATTCGATTTGGGAATAAGTTGCTGCTTGTAAAAGTACTGGAGATGAAAGATAGTACAAAAAAAGAAGATGCAGCAGGAATGTATGAAATTGTCAGTGAAACACGGGTAGAAGAAAATGTCTAAAAATATCGTACAATTGAATAATTCTTTTATTCAAAATGAACACCAACGTCGTCGCTATCTGATGAAGGAACGACAAAAACGTAATCGTTTCATGGGCTGGGTTCTTATTTTGATGATTTTATTGTTCATTTTACCAACTTATAATCTTGCTCAAAGCTATAATCAATTACTCCAAAGACGTCAACAGTTATCAGACTTGCAAACTCAGTATCAAACCTTGAGTGAGGAAAAGGAGAAAGAGACAGCTTTTGCTACAAAGTTGAAAGATGAAGAGTACGCTGCTAAATACATGCGTGCAAAATATTATTATTCTAAGAATCGGGAAGCTGTTTATACGATTCCTGACTTGCTCCCAAGGTGATAAAATGGAAAATTTATTAGACGTAATTGAGCAATTCTTGAGTCTATCGGATGAAAAGCTGGAAGAGTTAGCTGATAAAAATCAATTATTGCGTTTACGAGAAGAAAAGGAAAGGAAGAATGCGTAAGTTCTTAATTATTTTGTTGCTACCGAGTTTTTTGACAGTTTCAAAAGTCGTTAGCACAGAAAAAGAAGTTGTATATACTTCGAAAGAAATTTATTACCTTTCACAATCTGACTTTGGTATTTATTTTAGAGAAAAATTAAGTTCTCCCATGGTTTATGGAGAGGTTCCTGTTTATGCGAATGAAGATTTAGTAGTGGAATCTGGAAAATTGACTCCAAAAACAAGTTTTCAAATAACCGAGTGGCGTTTAAATAAACAAGGAATTCCGGTATTTAAGCTATCAAATCATCAATTTATAGCTGCGGACAAACGATTTTTATATGATCAATCAGAGGTAACTACAACAATAAAAAAAGTATGGTTAGAATCTGATTTTAAACTGTATAACAGTCCTTATGATTTAAAAGAAGTGAAATCATCCTTATCAGCTTATTCGCAAGTTTCAATTGATAAGACCATGTTTGTAGAAGGGAAAGAATTTCTACATATTGATCAGGCTGGATGGGTAGCTAAAGAATCAACTTCTGAAGATGATAATCGGATGAGTAAAGTCCAAGAAATGTTATCGGAAAAATATCAGAAGGATTCATTTTCTATTTATGTTAAGCAACTGACTACTGGAAAAGAAGCTGGTATCAATCAAGATGAAAAGATGTATGCAGCTAGCATTTTAAAATTACCTTATCTCTACTATACGCAAGAAAAAATAAATGAGGGTCTTTATCAGTTAGACACGACTGTAAAATACGTATCAGCAGTCAATGATTTTCCAGGTTCTTATAAACCAGAGGGAAGTGGTAGTCTCCCTAAAAAAGAGGATAATAAAGAGTATTCTATAAAGGACCTAATCACAAAAGTATCTAAAGAATCGGATAATGTAGCTCATAATCTATTGGGATATTACATTTCAAATCAATCTGATGCTATATTCAAATCCAAGACGTCTGCTATTATGGGAGATGATTGGGATCCAAAAGAAAAATTGATTTCTTCTAAAATGGCTGGGAAAGTCATGGAAGCTATTTATAACCAAAATGGACTTGTATTGGATTCTTTGACTAAAACAGATTTTGATAATGAGAGAATTGCCAAAGGTGTTTCTGTTAAAGTAGCTCATAAAATTGGAGATGCGGATGAATTTAAGCATGATACGGGCGTTATCTATGCAGATTCTCCATTTGTTATTTCTATTTTCACTAAGAATTCTGATTATGATACGATTTCTCAGATAGCCAAGGACGTTTATGAGGTTCTAAAATGAGGGAACAAGATTTTTTAAATCATTTTCTCAAGAGAGAATATTTTAAAAAACATACTAAGGTGGTGCTAGCTCTTTCTGGTGGATTAGATTCTATGTTTCTATTCAAGGTATTGTCTACTTATCAAGAAGAGTTGGAAATTGAATTGATTTTAGCTCATGTTAATCATAAGCAGAGAATTGAATCAGATTGGGAAGAAAAGGAATTAAGGAAGTTGGCTGCTGAAGCAGAGCTTCCTATTTATATCAGCAATTTTTCAGGAGAATTTTCAGAAGCGCGTGCTCGACATTTTCGTTATGATTTTTTTCAAGAGGTCATGAAAAAGACAGGTGCGACAGCTTTAGTCACTGCCCACCATGCTGATGATCAGGTGGAAACGATTTTGATGCGTTTGATTCGAGGTACTCGTTTGCGCTATCTATCAGGAATTAAGGAGAAGCAAGTAGTAGGAGAGATAGAAATCATTCGGCCCTTCTTGCATTTTCAGAAAAAAGACTTTCCACCAATTTTCCACTTTGAAGATATATCAAATCAGGAAAATCATTATTTTCGCAATCGTATTCGAAATTCTTATTTACCAGAATTAGAAAAAGAAAATCCTCGATTTAGATATGCAATCTTAAGCATCGGCAATGAAATTTTAGATTATGACTTAGCTATAGCTGAATTATCAAAGAATATTGATGTAGAGAATTTAGATCAGCTATTGTCTTACTCTGAGTCGACACAAAGAGTTTTACTTCAAACTTATCTGAATCGTTTTCCAGATTTGAATCTTACAAAAGCTCAGTTTGAAGAAGTTCGGCAGATTTTAAAAACTAAAAGCCAGTATCGTCATCCGCTAAAAAATGGTTATGAATTGATAAAAGAGTACCAATGGTTTAAGATTTGTAAAATCAGTCCTCAGTCTGATGAAAAGGAAGATGAACTTGTGTTACACTATCAAAATCAGGTATCTTACCAAGGTTATTTATTTTCCTTTGGACTTCCTTTAGAAGGTGAATTCATTCAGCAGGTACCTGTTTCACGGGAAACATCAATACACATTCGTCATCGAAAAACAGGAGATTTTTTGATTCAAAATGGGCATAGAAAAAAACTCAGACGTCTATTTATTGATTTGAAAATCCCTATGGAAAAGCGAAAATCAGCTCTGATTATTGAGCAATTTGGTGAAATTGTCTCAATTTTGGGAATTGCGACCAGTAATTTGAGTAAAAACACGAAAAATGATATAATGAACACTGTACTTTATATAGAAAAAATAGATAGGTAAAAAAATGTTAGAAAACGATATTAAAAAAATCCTTGTTTCACACGATGAAATTACAGAAGCTGCTAAAAAATTAGGTGCCCAACTAACTAAAGACTATGCAGGAAAAAATCCGATTTTAATTGGGATTTTAAAAGGATCTATCCCTTTTATGGCTGAATTGGTTAAACATATTGATACACATATTGAAATGGACTTTATGATGGTTTCTAGCTATCATGGTGGAACAGCAAGTAGTGGTGTCATCAATATCAAGCAAGATGTAACTCAAGATATTAAAGGAAGACATGTTCTATTTGTAGAGGACATCATTGATACAGGTCAAACTTTGAAGAATTTGCGAGATATGTTTATTGCAAGAGATGCAGCTTCTGTTAAGATTGCAACATTATTGGATAAACCAGAGGGACGTGTTGTAGAAATTGAGGCAGACTATACTTGCTTTACTATTCCAAATGAGTTTGTAGTAGGTTATGGCTTAGACTACAAAGAAAATTATCGTAACCTTCCTTATGTTGGAGTATTGAAAGAAGAAGTGTATTCAAATTAGAAAGAACAATTTTTAATGAAAAAACAAAATAATGGTTTAATTAAAAATCCTTTTCTATGGTTATTACTTATTTTTTTCCTAGTTACAAGTTACCAGTATTTTAGTACAGGTAGTGTTGCAGGGAAAAGTGAGCAAATTAATTATACAGAATTGGTAAAAGAAATTACCGATGACAATGTAAAAGAATTGACTTACCAACCAAATGGCAGTGTTATCGAGGTTTCAGGTGTTTATAAAAATCCTAAAACAAGTAAAGAAGAAACAGGCATTCAATTCTTTTCTCCTTCTGCTACAACAGTAGAGAAATTTTCAAGTATTATTCTTCCTTCAGATACGACAGTATCAGAATTACAAAAGCTTGCTTCTGACCATAAAGCGGAAGTAACTATTAAGCATGAAAGTTCAAGTGGTATGTGGATTAATATTCTTGTATCCATTGTGCCATTCGGTATCCTCTTCTTCTTCCTCTTCTCGATGATGGGAAATATGGGAGGAAATAATAGTCGTAACCCGATGAGTTTTGGACGTAGTAAGGCTAAAGCTGCAAATAAAGAAGATATTAAAGTAAGATTTTCAGATGTTGCTGGAGCTGAGGAAGAAAAACAAGAACTAGTTGAAGTTGTTGAATTCTTAAAAGATCCAAAACGATTTACAAAACTTGGAGCCCGTATTCCAGCAGGTGTCCTTCTAGAGGGACCTCCGGGAACAGGTAAGACTTTGCTTGCTAAGGCAGTCGCCGGAGAAGCAGGTGTTCCATTCTTTAGTATCTCAGGTTCTGACTTTGTAGAAATGTTTGTCGGAGTTGGAGCTAGTCGTGTCCGTTCTCTTTTTGAAGATGCCAAAAAAGCAGCACCAGCTATTATCTTTATCGATGAAATTGATGCTGTTGGACGTCAACGTGGAGTTGGTCTTGGCGGAGGAAATGACGAACGTGAACAAACCTTGAACCAACTTTTGATTGAGATGGACGGTTTTGAGGGAAATGAAGGAATTATTGTCATCGCTGCGACAAACCGTTCAGATGTACTTGACCCTGCCCTTTTGCGTCCAGGACGTTTTGATAGAAAAGTATTGGTTGGTCGCCCTGATGTTAAAGGTCGTGAAGCAATCTTGAAAGTTCATGCTAAGAACAAGCCTTTAGCAGAAGATGTAGATTTGAAATTAGTTGCCCAACAAACTCCAGGTTTTGTTGGTGCTGATTTAGAGAATGTATTGAATGAAGCTGCTTTAGTTGCTGCTCGTCGCAATAAATCGATAATTGATGCCTCAGATATTGATGAAGCAGAAGATAGAGTTATTGCTGGTCCTTCTAAGAAAGATAAGACAGTTTCACAAAAAGAACGTGAATTGGTTGCCTACCATGAGGCTGGACATACCATTGTTGGTCTAGTCTTATCGAATGCCCGTGTTGTTCATAAAGTTACTATCGTACCACGAGGCCGTGCAGGCGGTTATATGATTGCACTTCCTAAGGAAGACCAAATGCTTCTTTCCAAAGAAGATATGAAAGAGCAATTGGCTGGTTTAATGGGTGGCCGTGTAGCTGAAGAAATTATCTTCAATGTCCAAACTACAGGAGCTTCAAACGACTTTGAACAAGCGACACAAATGGCGCGTGCAATGGTTACAGAGTACGGTATGAGTGAAAAACTTGGCCCAGTACAATATGAAGGAAACCATGCTATGTTTGGTGCACAGAGTCCTCAAAAATCAATTTCAGAACAAACAGCTTATGAAATTGATGAAGAGGTTCGTTCATTATTGAATGAAGCACGAAATAAAGCTGCTGAAATTATTCAGTCAAATCGTGAAACTCACAAGTTGATTGCAGAAGCATTATTGAAATACGAAACATTGGATAGTACACAAATTAAATCTCTTTACGAAACAGGAAAGATGCCTGAAACCGTAGAAGAGGAATCTCATGCATTATCTTATGATGAAGTAAAGTCAAAAATGAATGATGAAAAATAACCCAGAGAGAGGCTTGCCCTCTCTTTTTTGTGCAGTTGAGGCAGTGTAGAGAACAGAATGGGGGAAATGTGCCAAAAGTGTTTCTGAATCTGTTAGACTGTATCTAGAAAGGGGAACAATATGATTGAAGAA
>NZ_CAKAKP010000021.1:0-10943 GCF_916700555.1 Streptococcus sp. Marseille-Q5112 | reverse complement strand
GACAAAGAAACATGGCTGAGTATTGAAGAATTTAAAACGAAACATGCAGAACTGTTGCATTTGACCTACGACGAAGCGGTCGATATTAGTTTAGAAGAGATAAAGGTTATGAAAGCGATAGACGAGCCCCTCTGGGAAGAATTGGATTGGAAGCGCGAGGAGTATATCCGAATTCATGGAGAAGTGGAGTTGGATGACGATGAGGAAGACGAGTGAGACTATACATCAAAGGTGATTACACCAAAGAAATTCCATTTGATTACATGGAACTAGCGAAAAGGATGTGGTTTGAGGAAAAAGATGGAATAGAGCCAGATTTATCGTATGCTGGGTATCTAGATTTACCAATCGATAAACTTTCTATTCACTTAGAATTAGACAAGGAAACTCATGATGTTAGATGGAGGAGTGTTCAAATAAAGGAAGGGATAAAATATGATTTTTTATCCCATAAATGTGAATATATACAGCTAGATTACGAAGATGCTATGATGTCGGACTTTCGTGAGAAAGGCGAATGTTTAAGAATCGCTTCTACCCACCTTGACCTTCTTACTGTTGATAAACGAGCTATGTATATTATGGCCATTGAAATTGCGACTGCTATTGATGGTCAGATTAGCGAAGATGATAAAGAGAGCTGGTTAAGTGTGGAGGAATTTAAAAAACGGCATGAGGCAATCCTTTCGATGAGTTATGAAGAGGCTAATGAGCTGAGTTTGGAAGAAATTCCATTTATGGACGATGTGAGAGACCCAGTCTGGGAAGAAGATGACCGCAGGAATGAAGAATACATCAAAATCCATGGCGAGCCAGTTTATGACGACGAGGAAGACGAGTGATAATTTACAATAGCACTTATTTGAAAGAGAGTGTTGAATAGGGGGAAGACTAATGTCAGATAAATTAAAACAGTTTAAATGGTTGATTGTATTGTTTTTGTTTCTGTTAGCAATTCCTTCATATTTTGCATACAATCATTTCCGACAATCTAGTACTTTAAAAGAAGCCTTTGAGAAAAATGAAAGAATTGAAGTTCTTCATCATTTAATGGCATCAGGAAAATATGCGTCTGACATCCGTAAAGCAGGCTATGTCGTTCCTCCCGATGGTGCTATTCGATTGGATGGAGGAATTGACTCCATAGAGATAAAAGGAGACATCGATTTGGATATCTCAAATCCGGGACAGAATGGGGTTACTGCTTATTTTAGAATAGAGGTAGATGGTAAAATAACTAGTGTACTATATGAATTGGATAAGAACTTTGATTTAGTTTCTAGCGCCTATTTTCAAATAAATGAAAAAATATAAAAGAGAGTGTGACTATCCCCCAAGCCGAAGAAGAGCGACTATTAAAAATTGTTCAAAAAGAGCTTGAGGCTTTCATGCAAAAGATGTATCAGACCTTGTATGGATAGTTTCCCAGAGAAAGAGGCTTCTTGCTCAACACAATGCTGTATGAACAACTGGTTGTGTTGAGGAATTTTACTAGAAAAAGATACCGTAGATAAGCTACAAAAAAATTACCCAAGTACTTATAATTTCATTCGAAATATTGAAACAGGTAATCAAGACTTGATAGAGATGAGGTGATTAGATGAGGAAGAAGAAATTTGCAATTTTTTCGTTGCTAATAGTTCTATTATTATCTTTCTCTGGTTTTCAGTATTATAAATATCAGAGAGTTCATAATATTTTTGATGAAATATACTACGAAGAAAGTGATTATCACAATTATACATTTCTCTGGAAAGGGCGAGCTTTTTATAAGTTAAAAGGGTTAAAAATTGTGGACAACGATTCTCAAGAAATTTCTATTCATTCTATTGATTATAAAAGTGTAGATTTACCAAATACTATTCATTCTCTAGGTTATTATTTTTATTTTGGATTTCAGGAGATGACGAAAGTTGGGATAGAAATGCGTTTGAGAATACCAAATACAGAGACAAGCATAAATGTAGATTACCTGTACGATGTAAACAATCAGCAATTAGAACGATTTATATGGTATCACGATGAGAAAAGCGAAAGATATTATCATCAGTCTCAAGTAGAGGACTTTCTTGCCAAACACGGTAAGACTGTCGATGAGATTCGCAAAGAAGCAGATAATGTACTCCGTAATAAAGTTCTTAAAGACTGGACCACTATCTACTCTAGTCGTTTTAGCCCAGATAATTGGGGAGAATTGACAGTTAAGGATATATGGAGAACAGAATAACAAACGAAACGATGAGGCAATAGTGTTATACAGGTAGGTTGCTATGATAGAGTACTTAAGAACATTTTATTGTATTCGATAGCTTTGGTCTGCTTTCTTTTGGGGTAACGGAAGAAACACCTTATACGATTACTATCACCAATGTTGATGACCAACCGACGCACTTTGAAGCTCAAGTGGTGGATCGGTAGATTTAGGAACCATAAACTAGGCATCAGTTGTTGCAATTGTTTAGTAAAGGAGACTTATTTGCTCATTTAATGAAGGTCTGATTGTTATTTTCGATGAGACCAACAACCTCCGAGTCGCAAATGAAGTCACAGACCGTTTATCCAGCGGATGTGACCACCTGATTTCCTCTTTAGACTCAGGTGAGTTGACAGGAGCAGCCTACACAGCTGGTAAAGGTCTCTTTATAGAGATTATCATCCCCAGCATCAAAAAGCTCCAAGCAGCGATAGATGATATCCAACTAGAGTTGAGCTCCTACAAAGATGCGGATGCTCAGGTCTCTGGATATGGTGATTTGGACCTAGACCAGCTTAAGGAATTAAAAAAGCTGAGAGAAGAGCAGTTAGCTATCGTAGAAGCTCAGATTCAAGAGAGGGAGAACTGGCTAAATCAAATCACAGACCTCTTTAGTCTCAATTGGGGGAAAGCCTTCTCTGAGAAGACCATCCTCTACAACACCAAGTTTCAAATCGAGTCGGGTATTCAGGATTTGAATGATAAGATTGAAAAACTAGAATTTTTTGTCTCACAGGTATCCCAGTATTTCAGTGATAGTCTAGAAGTCCTTAGCTTAGCCATCAAAGGAGCTACGCAACTAAGTAAAATCATTGTCGATAGCGATGGAAACTACTATGCGGACGGTGTGGATATGAGCTGGGTGCAGAAGATGAAGGATGTGAAGATTGTTTCGCATGCCAAAAGAGATTTTCAAGACTCAGAAACTCGTGCCATCAATAAAGCTTCTAGGGATATGATGCTATCGGAAGATGGAGATGCCTACTATCGTGCCGAATTAGAGAAGCGCTTAAAAGGTCACGACAAGTCCGAATGGGATAAAATAATCGACGACTACAATCACACTCTTAAGATTGATGAAACAGGGAATATCATTGACATTTATCCATTTGAACAAGGTTATGTCGTTTCAAAAAATGGGAAATACGATGCCGACTATACTCATTTGGTTAACAAAAAGTTTGATGAACTAAAAGCACAAAACTTTGAAGCAAATTCAGCTGAATTTTGGAGTGGAGTAGCTCAAATATTCTCTGGATTGGGAGTTTACTTTGCGAGTGGCGCCCTCGAAGTTTTGAGTATCATGGCTGGTCCGCCAACAGCAGGGACAAGTATCGTAGCTGGTACGGCAGTGTCTGTATCAGGGGTACAATATGGGAATGTACTGATAGCTAGTGGAGCAGTAACTAGCTTATCAGCTATCACAAAGACGGCCTTACAAAATGGCGAAATTCAGGTTAATTATTCTAGCAACTACGACAACTGGCAGGCAAATAGACCAACGAGTAAGACCATTTCTGGCAAGGGTGGTAAACTAATTGAAGCCCGAGTAGGAAATAGAAAAGTGAAGCTTCGTGTAGATTGGGAGCCAACTAGTGGTTCTAATGGTGATGGAGTTTTCCAGGTTCAATCTGGAAGTGGGAAGTCAGGCTATTCGCTTGATGAATATATTGAAGTAAATACAATTTCTGGAAGAAAATCTATAGAAGATTGGGTAAATACCAATCGCCAACTAAGGAAACTTGATACAAACACAAAGGAAGAGATAATTAATAGGATTTTTAAGGGTTATCGAATTTATTACGGGAACTAGGTGGACAATATGAGACTATACATCAAAGGTGATTATGCTAAAAAAATAACATTTACTACTAGAGAACTAGTTTGGAAGATGTGGTTTAAGGAACGGAATGGCAAGAAAATAAGTTACTCCAACGTTGGTGATGATGAGATGTTGCAAGATGATTTTTATTTCGGAGCAGAGTTGCGCAAATGGGCTTCAGTTGACGAAAGATGGGATAAGGCTCCTTTTATAATTCCGAGCAATCCTTGGTTATCCTTGCAATATGAAGATATTGAACTTGAATTTGAACATGCCTTTATTTCCGACGACCGCGAAAAGGGGGAGTTTCTTCGAATTGCCTCAACTCATGTAGATATTTTGACGGTTGACAAGCGCGCTTTATACGTTATGGCTATTGAAGTAGCATCTGCCATTGATGGTCAGATTAGCGAAGACGACAAGCAAAGTTGGCTAAGTGTAGAAGAATTTAAGGAATATCATAAGGATGTTCTTTCACTAACTTATGATGAAGCTGTTGACATCAGTTTGGAAGAATTAAAGACAATTGTACCGGTAAGAGATCCTCTATGGGAAGATGAAGAAAGGCTTCGAGAAGAGTACATAAAAATTCATGGCGAACGTGTGTATGACGATGAGGACGACGAGTGAGACTATATCTTAAAGGCAACTACGAAACTAGTATATACCAAACCTGTATGGAATATCCTTGGAAAATGTGGTTCAAGGAACGTAAGGGTGTGGAAGTTGGTTTTTCTTATGCATTTGATGATAATTTTTATTTGAGTTTAAATCTAGATAAATTTTCTTCAAATGATGAGCGTTGGGGAATGGCTGATTTTAGAATAGGAAAAGACTCTTGGGCGACTTTTAAGCGTGAAAATTTAAATTTAAATTTTGAAGATTCCTATGAAAGTGATGGACGAGAAAAAGGAGACTATCTACGAATCATCACGACTCATAAGGATATTCTAACGGTTGATAAGCGAGCTCTCTATATCCTGGCGATTGAGGTGGCATCTGCTATTGACGGTCAAATCAGCGAAGACGACAAAGAAACATGGCTGAGTATTGAAGAATTCAAAACGAAACATAAAGACCTACTGAATATGACCTACGACGAAGCAGTCGATATTAGTTTAGAAGAGATAAAGGTTTTGAAAGCCATAGACGAGCCTCTTTGGGAAGAATTGGATAGGAAGCGCGAGGAGTATATCTGAATCCATGGAGAGGTGGAGTTGGACGACGATGAGGAAGACGAGTGAGACTATATATAAAAGGTGACTATACTAGAAAATTGCCATTTGGCTACAGAGAACTCGCATGGAAGATGTGGTTTAAAGAAAGAAATGGTCAAAAAATAAGTTTCTCAAATGTCGGGGATGATGAAATGTTGCAAAATGACTTCTATTTATCTTTGCGGTTAGATAAGTGGGGAGCAAGTGGCTCTCGTTGGAAAGATGCCAAGGTTAAAGGAAGCAGTGCAATAAATTCCCAAATGTATGAAAATATTGATTTTGATTATGAAGGAAGTTACGAAAGCGACGGTAGAGAAAAGGGAAAATACCTAAGAATCGCTTCTAATTTATTTGGATGTTTTAACAGTTGATAAACGTGCTATGTATATTATGGCGCTTGAAATTGCGATTGCTATTGATGGACAAATCAGTGAAGATGATAAGAACACATGGCTAACAATCGAGGAATTCAAGGAAAAGCACCAAGATATCTTATCTCTAACTTTTGATGAAGCAAATGAGATGAGTTTGGAAGAAATTCAGACGATTGACGCTATTGACGAACCCATCTGGGAAGAATTGGATAAGAAGCGTGAAGAATACATAGCTATCCATGGCGAACGTGTTTATGACGATGAGGAAGACGAGTGAGACTATATCTTAAAGGCAACTACGAAACTAGTATATACCAAACCTGTATGGAATTTCCTTGGAAAATGTGGTTCAAAGAACGCAAAGGTGTGGAAGTTGGTTTTTCTTACTCACGTGATGATGATTTTTATTTTAGCGTTAGTCTGGATAAATTTTCTTCGAATGATGAGCGTTGGGGGGTGACTGATTTTAAAATAGGAGATAATCCGTGGAATTCATTTAAATATGAGTATCTAATATTGGATTTTGAAGATTCCTATGAAAGCGATGGGCGTGAGAAAGGTGATTATTTGCGAATTATTTCCACTCATCTAGATATTTTGACGGTTGACAAGCGTGCGATGTATATCCTGGCGATTGAGGTGGCATCTGCTATTGACGGTCAAATCAGCGAAGACGACAAAGAAACATGGCTGAGTATTGAAGAATTTAAAACGAAACATGCAGAACTGTTGCATTTGACCTACGACGAAGCGGTCGATATTAGTTTAGAAGAGATAAAGGTTATGAAAGCGATAGACGAGCCCCTCTGGGAAGAATTGGATTGGAAGCGCGAGGAGTATATCCGAATTCATGGAGAAGTGGAGTTGGATGACGATGAGGAAGACGAGTGAGACTATATATCAAAAGTGATTTTAAGAAAAAAATAGACTTCACAACTAGAGAGCTTGTTTGGAAGATGTGGTTTAAGGAACGGAAAGGCAAGAAAATAAGTTTCTCCAATGTTGGTGACGATGCTATGTTACAGGATGATTTTTACTTTGGTGTTCGGTTACACAAATGGTCTTCAGTTGACGAAAGATGGGATAAGGCTCCTTTTATAATTCCTAGTAATCCTTGGTTGTCTTTGGAATATGAGAGTGTAACACTTGAATTTGAAAAAACTTTCATTACAGAGTGGAGAGAACGTGGAGATTATCTACGTATCGCAACATCTCATATAGATGTTTTAACAGTAGATAAACGTGCTTTATACATTATGGCGGTCGAGGTTGCGAGTGCAATAGATGGTAATATCAGCGCGGATGACAAAGAGACATGGTTAGATGTAGAGACTTTTAAGGAGCTACATAAGGATGTTCTTTCGCTGACTTATGATGAAGCGGTTGAAATTAGTTTGGAAGAATTAAAAACAATGATACCAGTAAGAGACCCTCTATGGGAAGAGGAAGAACGCCTTCGTGAAGAATATATCAAAATCCATGGAGAACGTGTTTATGACGATGAGGACGACGAGTGAGAATTTATATTAAAGGCGATTATACAAAAAGAGTACCTTATGGTTATTTGGAACTAGCTGGAAAAATGTGGTTTCCAGAAGAAAAGCAAGTATCGTACTCAAATGCTGGAGACAATGAGCAACTACAAGAAGATTTTTTCTCAAATTTATCATTGAGGAAAAGTGCTGCGGATAAGAGATGGTCTAGTGTCCCCCTAAAGGAAGGGGTACGAAGTCTCTTTTCACATATTAAAGAATGTATTGAAATTAATTTTGAAGATGCATTCGCTACGGATTATAATGAAAAGGGAGACTATCTCCGTATTTTAACCACCCATCTAGAAATTTTGACAGTTGATAGACGCGCCATGTACATTATGGCGCTTGAGATTGCAAAGGTCATTGACGGGCAAATTAGCGAGGATAATAAGAAGGCATGGCTAACAGTCGAGGAATTTAAGAAAAAGCACGAGGCTATTCTATCTCTGACTTTTGATGAAGCAAATGAACGAAGTTTGATTGAAATTCAAACGATGGATGTTGTAGACGACCCTCTTTGGGAGGAAGAGGCCACTCGTCGAAAAGAATATATACTAGCACATGGAGGCGATATCTCAGATTTATGAGACTTTACATAAAAGGTGATTACACCAAAGAAATTCCATTTGATTACTTAGAGCTAGCTAAGAAAATGTGGTTTGAAAGTTATCAAGGAGAAGGCATCCCACTCTCCTATTCTGGTTTTCTTCAAATCAGAGATAGGAATGATATAGCAATTCATCTAAAACTAGATAAACAGGATTATGATGAACGTTGGTTGTATGTTCCGATACAAGAAGGGATAAAATATCGCTTTTTTTCACAAATTGATGAAGAACTAAATTTAGATTATGAAGATGCTTATGTAACAGATTTTCGAGAAAATGGAGACTGTTTGCGTCTTGCTTCTACTCATCTTGAACTGCTCACTCTTGATAAAAGAGCTTTCTATATCATGGCCATTGAGATTGCTACAATCTTTAACGGACAAATTAGCGAAGATGACAAGAAAACATGGTTAACAATCGAGGAATTCAAGGAAAAGCACCAAGATATCTTATCTCTAACCTTTGAGGAGGCAAATGAAATGAGTTTGGAAGAAATTCAAACGATTGACGCTATTGACGATCCCATCTGGGAAGAATTGGATAGGAAGCGCGAAGAGTACATCCGAATTCATGGAGAAGTGGAGTTGGATGACGATGAGGAAGACGAATGAAACTATATATCAATAGTGATTTCACGAAAAAAATAGACTTCACAACTAGAGAGCTTGTTTGGAAAATGTGGTTTAAGGAATGGCACGGTCACCCAATTACATACTCAAACGTCGGAGATGATGGGATGCTACAAGATGATTTCTTTTTTGGAGTTCAATTTGATAAATGGCGATTTAAGGATAAACGATGGAATCATATACCATACGACAAGAGCAATCCTTGGAATTCGTTTTCTGATGAAAACATTCAATTGGAATTTGAAAATGATTTTATTACTGATGGGAGAGAACGTGGAGAAAACCTTAGGATTGCTACAACACATACGGATATTTTAACGGTTGATAAACGTGCTATGTATATCATGGCAATCGAGGTGGCTGGTGCAATTGATGGAAAAATTAGCGAGGATGACAAGCAAACCTGGATGGATGTAGAGACTTTTAAGGAGTTGCACAAGGATGTCTTATCACTAAGTTACGAGCAAGCAACTGATATCAGCGTGGAGGAACTGAAAAGTTTGAAACCTGTAGAGGAACCTTTGTGGGATGAAGAAGAGCGCCTTCGTGAAGAATATATCAAAATCCATGGCGAACGTGTTTATGACGATGAGGACGACGAGTGAGACTTTATATCAAAGGTGATTACACCAAAGAAATTCCGTTTGATTATATAGAACTAGCGAAGAGAATGTGGTTTAATACTAAAGATTGTAAGCCAGTAGATTTTTCTTACTTTGGGAATACTCGCCCATTTAAAACAGACCCAACTATTCACTTGAAATTGAATAAGTGGATGCATGATAATAGATGGAATAATGTTCAGTTGAAAGAAGGGATTACCAACAAATTTGGGAGTCATGTATATGAAAATCTTGAATTAGATTTTGAAGACAATCCAGCAACAGACTATCGAGAAAAAGGAGACTGTCTACGTTTAGCTTCTACCCACCTTGACCTTCTCACTGTTGATAAAAGAGCTATGTATATTATGGCCATTGAAATTGCGACTGCTATTGATGGTCAGATTAGCGAAGATGATAAAGAGAGCTGGTTAAGTGTGGAGGAATTTAAAAACCGACATGAGGATACCCTTTCGATGAGTTATGAAGAGGCTAATGAGCTGAGTTTGGAAGAAATTCCATTTATGGACGATGTGAGAGACCCAGTTTGGGAAGAAGATGACCGTAGGAATGAAGAATACATCAAAATCCATGGTGAACCAGTTTATGACGATGAGGAAGAATGAAATTATATTTAAAAGGTGATTATACAAAAAAGATACCTTATGGTTATTTGGAACTAGCTGGTAAAATGTGGTTTCCAGAAGATGAGCAAGTTTCTTACTCAAATGCTGGGAATAATGATGCATTACAAGAGGTTTTTTCCTTATTTCAAAAAGATTTAGATAAATCCAATCCCGCAGTTGTAGAGTAAAATGTTAAAAAGAATAAGAAACTATTATAAAAACAAACCAACTCAAGCTGTCTTAATGCTCATAGTTCTTATTTGGTCAATATATGATATTAGTGACCAGTTTGCAAGTAACTCAGCATTAACAAGAATTCATGCATAGTCGGTATGTTATGGTTTGGCCAATGGTAGATAAGAAAATGAAATTATACCACTATAAAGAGGAGTGGACGACCCCTGCCTTAGACGGTTAATGCATTTAGATTATAAAAATATTAAAATTACGGGGTATCCTTGTAAATATGTCAACAAGTCTTCGCTGAATATAATCAAACTCCTAATAATAATTACGATATTTCATTTCCTTTAGAAGGAACACTGTCTGAAGCGTATTTTTCAACTTTGGATGCTAAATATTATTTGATATCAGAAAATGCTTATTGTAGAGAAAAAGCTAGGTAAGAATATTGAGGATTTAATTCAGGAAATAGAATTAGTAAGAGAAGAGTTTAGTTCAGTTCTTACTAGGATGAAAATCCTTCGTTTGGTCTATTTGATTCTTCGTATGATAATATTGTTGCAGTGTATCAGGTGGTCGGGTCAGCGTAGAAAAAGGAAAGAGAACGAAATATTGCAGAATAGATAGAGATCCAAAAAGGTATGACGACTATAAGGAGAGTTACAAATGAGCATGACGAAAAAATCGAATTGGAATTTAGGTTGTAGTTTAGTACTTGTTGTAGTCCTAGCAGCTAGTTTTCTATTTTATCTATGGGCACAAAATCTTGGTAAGTATACTCTGCAACCAGGAGAGTCGGCTAACTTTACAGTAAATCCTCGGACACATGATGTAGAATACTACTCAGAATTAATCTTGAAAAAAAATGATAATAAGCTTAAATTATCAGGTAAAAAAGTTTGGTTTGAGATGCATGGCGATATTTTTTATGATGTTGAAGGGCAAAAACTTGTTCGAAGCCATCATCCAGAAGGGATTGATGGGGGGGGGGAAAAGAAGAAAAAAGAGAGAAAGGGAGGAAAGGAGGGAAGGGGGGGAAGGGAAAAGGGGGAAAAAGGAGGGAAGGGAAAAAAGAAAAAGGAAGAGAAAAGAA
>NZ_CAKAKP010000020.1:0-13648 GCF_916700555.1 Streptococcus sp. Marseille-Q5112 | reverse complement strand
ATATTTCCTTTTCATTAAAAATTAATATTATACATTAATTTTGTTTAATATTTTCTTTTATATCAAACTAAAATACACACACAGAAAACTTTTTTAATCTATAATTCGATTATTTCTCTTCAAATCCTTCTGCGACTGCGTCCGCAAAGTTTTCTTCTACGATGCTTGCACAGTGGTCACAGATGACTGCGTGGTAGCTTCGTTCTGCTGTCGTTGGGTCGATACGACGGCAACGGTCACATACATCACCTGCAGCGCGTTCTACTGTGAAGGCCACATCTTCGAAGCTAACAGCAGCTTCTGGAGCTGGTCCTTCTGCGATGGTCAATTCAGACACGATCAAAAGTTGAGCTACATTACTGTTTACTGCTTCGAGTAGAGTTTTCACCACTTCGTTTGGATAAACTGTCAAGTGTGCTTCAAGTGATTTACCGATAACTTTGGCATTACGCGCTTCTTCCAAGGCTTTTTGAGCTTGTCCACGGAAGTCCATGAAGGCAGCCCATGTATCCAAGATTTCTTCTTGGTTAGCAAAAGTTTGTGCTTCTGGCAATTCTGACAATTGAACGAAGTCTTCTGTTTCAAACTCAAGGTATGACCAGATTTCCTCTGCTGTATGAGGAAGAATTGGTGTCAAGAGTTTGGTGATTTTCACAAGAATGTCATAGAAGACAGTCTGCATTTGACGGCGTTCCAGTGATTTTGCACCTTCGATATAAACAACATCTTTGGCAAAATCAAGGTAGAAGGCTGACAGGTCAACGTTGATAAAGTTCACCAAGGCCTTATAGATTGTCAAGAATTCAAAGTTTGCATAAGCATCACGAATGGTCTTAACAAGCTGGTTAAAGCGAATAGTCATGTACTTATCAACTGAACGTAGTTCTTCATAAGCTACTGAATCTTGAGCTGGGTTAAAGTCAGAAGTATTGGCAATCAAGAAACGAAGAGTGTTACGGATCTTACGGTAAGTTTCAGAGACTTGGCTCAAGATATCCATAGAGATACGCACGTCGTTGCTTGAGTCTACACTTGTTACCCAAAGACGCAAGATTTCTGCACCAAATTGTTTTTCAACATCACTTGGGGCAATGGTATTTCCAAGAGATTTAGACATCTTCTCACCTTTACCATCAAGGGCAAAACCTTGTGACAAGATTTGTTTGTAAGGTGCTACGCCATGATTGGCAACAGATGTGATAAGTGAAGAATTGAACCAACCACGGTATTGGTCAGAACCTTCAAGATAAAGGTCTGCTGGGTAAGTCAACTCAGGACGGTTTACCACAACCCCATTCCATGATGAACCTGAGTCAAACCAAACGTCCATGATATCTGTTTCTTTTTTGAACTCACCATTTGGTGAACCTGGATGAGTAAATCCTTCTGGCAAGAGGTCCTTAGCATCACGTTCCCACCAAATGCTTGAACCATGTTCCTCAAAGAGTTGAGCCACGTGTTCAATAGTTTCAGCAGTCATAATCGCTGTACCGTCTTCAGAGTAGAAGATAGGAAGTGGAACACCCCAAGCACGTTGACGAGAGATAACCCAGTCGCCACGGTCGCGGATCATATTGTAAAGACGGACTTTACCCCATTCTGAGTGGAATTTAACCTTTTCAATTTCATCCAAGATTTCTTGACGGAATTTAGAAACTGAGGCAAACCATTGTGGTACTGCACGCCAGATGATTGGTTTCTTAGTACGCCAGTCAAATGGGTATGAGTGAGAGATTTCTTCTTGGGCAAGAAGGAGGTTACCAAGTTTCTCGATAACAGTTGGAACTACCTTTTCATAGAATTGACCTTCAAACTCAGGACCAGCATTCTTCATCATGATACCACGTTCGTCAACAGTCACTGCGACTTCAAGATCATTAGCAATACCAACATTGTAGTCGTCCTCACCAAAACCAGGGGCTGTATGGACAATACCAGTACCAGAGTCAGTTGTAACGTGGTCACCAAGGATAACCAATTCATCTACAGCTATATCCCATGGATGTTCTGTTACGATGTGGTTCAATTCTTGACCACGGTAAGTTGCCAAAACTTGAACATCAACCCAGCCAAACTTCTCAGACAAGCTAGTCAATAATTCTGCAGCCACCACAAACTTACGAGCTTCACCAGCAGGTTGAACCAAAACGTAATCAATATCTGCACCAACAGTCAAACCACGAGAAGCTGTGATGGTAAATGGAGTTGTTGTCCAGACTACGATATAAGTATCTGTATCTAGAATACCTTTGCCATCTTTTACCTTGTTGGCATAGTAAAGGGAAGTTGAAACCAAGTCATGGTATTCAATCTCTGCTTCAGCAAGGGCAGACTCAGATGACCAAGACCAGTAAACTGGCTTGGCACCACGGTAGATATAACCTTTGTTAGCCATCTCTCCAAATACACGGATTTGAGCTGCTTCATAGTCAGGAGTCAAAGTCACATATGGATTTTCCCAGTCACCAGAAACACCTAAACGTTTAAAGTCTTCACGTTGTTTATCTACTTGAGAAAGAGCGTATTCACGGCAAAGTTTCAAGTACTCAACCAAGTCCATTTCTTTACGTTTGACACCTTGTTTTGCCAAAACTTGCTCGATTGGCAGACCATGAGTATCCCAACCTGGAATATAAGGAGCATAAAATCCTGACATTGATTTTGAACGAACAATGATATCTTTTGAAATCTTGTTCATAGCGTGTCCAACGTGGATATTTCCGTTCGCGTATGGAGGGCCATCATGCAAAGTGAAATGAGGTTTTCCTTGGTTCAATTCTTGACGACGTTGGTAAAGTTTTGCATCTTCCCATTCCTTTTGCCAAACTGGCTCTTTGGTAGGAAGTCCTGCACGCATTGGGAATTCAGTTTTCCCAAGGTTAAGGGTATCTTTGAGTTTCATGGTATCTCCTTTATAAATAATAACAAATTAAAACCACGACTTCCAAAAAGGACGAAAATCGTGGTACCACCTTTATTCGGAAAAAGATCTAATCTTTCTCCCTCTTATCCCGTAACGTGGGAAACGTCAAATCTTACTTCATTCAGACTTGAGTTTTTGAGAGGATAATCTTATCATTAGGGAATGCAGGACTCACACCATCTCCTGCTCGCTGGAAATATAAGGATAAAATATTGTTCTCACATATCACTATTCATTATAAGATTAGGACAGATTCTTTATTTGTATCTTCCTCATTCGATGAAGGGCCTTCGACTTCAACTGGCTCTAAATGTTCTTCCACATAATGATGTTGTTGAGCTTCAAATTCAGCTAATTCTCTATTACCAGCCTCAATTCGAGCTTGTAACTCAGCCATTTCTTCAGGTGTAAATTGACGAGTCATATCGATTGGTTCTTCTTCTGGTTGTGAATACACTGACTCACCAAGAACTTCACCAACAACTTCTTTAAATGCTTCATCACTTGTCTGAAGATAGGTAGCTGTTGGGCGCAGAATATCTTCCCAATCTGATGATTCAACAATTGCTAACTGACTCTCAATTGTAGATTTGAGACGTTGGTGGAAGACACGGCTTTTGTTCTTCAATTCTTCAGTCTCAACAGCAACTTTCTTAGCATTATCAGTAGCTTGACGCAAAATCTCATTAGCCTTATATTTTGCTTCTTCAAGCAAACGTTGGGCATCTTGCTCTGCCTGTTGGATAATATTATTAGAACGATCTTGAGCAGCTTGTTTCACACGCTCTGCCGTATCTTGAGCAATCAATACTGATTGACTCAAAGAATCTTTCATCTCATCAAAGTAAGACAAACGTTCTTCCAAGCTCTTGATATGCAACTCTTTATCATGATTGCTTCGAACTAAATCTTCATAATCACGAACAATAATTTCAAGAAATTCTTCAACTTCTTCTGGATCAAAACCTCTAAATCTTGTACCAAAGGTTTTATCTTTGATTTCTAACGATGTAATTGGCATATTATTCCTCACTTACTTAATAATAATTGGACCGTTAATTTCTTTTTATCTTTTTTTGTTTGCCCATTATCTCTAACAAGTTTCAATCGACCAAATTTCCTCACACTAATCAAATCACCAACTTGAACTGCATAATCTGATTTTTCAACTAAATGGTAATTAACTTGGACTGCCTGTTTTTCAATTAACTGACTTGCCTGATTTCTAGACAGCTTTAAGACACCTGCTAGAAAACCATCTAATCTAGAACTAGCAATACAAATATCTAATTCTTGATAATTTTCTACTGTAGCAATTCTCTCAGTAAAATCCCGTTCTTCTAGACGAACCGGTAACCGAGCAATTTTCGTAATGCCGTCTTGAAAAAGGAGCATAAACTGTCGATTAATGATAATCTGTGCTCTCTCTTCGTTGACTAAGATATCACCAAATAGCTTCCTATCAATTCCTAGCTTGTTTAAAACAGTTCCTAATATTTTTGCATGTGTTAACCGCTCAAACTTATTAGGATAGACAATTTCTTGCAAGGAAAGTTCAAAATCAGAGAATTCTGGCTCAAAATAATCAGGATACAGGAGAACCCGTACATATTCAGTTTCAAGAAACTGCCGACTGCTCATGTAGGAGATGCCGTTGGTTGATGCTAGCACCTTTAAAATCTTTTCTTGATGGGGATTTACAAAGGGTGTTAAAAAAGGAGAATAGGAATCTTCTACCTTTTTTATCCATTCTACTCCCTTATCAATAAAAGACGAATCATTCTTAGAAAAGTGTTGATAAATCATCTTGTTCATAGAAAGATCACTAAAAGTCGAATCAACTGTTCCCCTAAGAAGTGAACTAGTAATACCGCAATCCAGACAGACAAATCAAGACCTGCAATCTGGAGGGGTAAACGTTGCAAGGGAGCTACTATCGGTTTCACTAAACTAATAATCAAGCGTCCAAGACGTGATTCATAAGCATTGGGAAACCAAGACATCAGAGCAAACACGATTAAAATCAGTGAATAGATATCCACTGCATTTTGAACAAAACGAATGAGAAAGATCATTATCTTACTCTCGTACGTTTCATATCAAAGCCAAATTCACCATTTTGTGATTCATCTGGAATTTTGATATCTTCAATATTGACGACAACATCAACTGGTGTCAGCAGGTACATAGTAGATGCTACCTTTTTCATGTTACCAGCTAAAACGTGGCGCGCCCCATCCAGATAGTCCAAACAACGACGTGCTTGAACTTCTGTCATATATTGGAAATCAATCAAAATACTTTCGTTACCAGCTAATAAATCAACAATATCTGTGGCATCTTCGTATTTACGTGGATAACGAACATCAATTGTCACCTTATCAGTAGAACGTTGACTTTGCATAGCCAACTCTTGTTGACGGGCATGAAGACGAGTGATGTTTTTATCTTTAGATGGCGTGCTAGCAGCTTGTTGAGGCAACTCTTGAACAGAAGGGACTGAAGTCACAATCGGCTCTTCAGCTTTAGGCTGATATGCAGTACTAACATCTTCTCCATCTTCTGTAAAATAATCTATAAATTTATCAAATCTATCTTTTAAAGACATATTTCTTTCCTATTTAAAAAATGCTGTACCAATTCTGACAAATGTTGAGCCAAATTCAATCGCTTCCTTGTAGTCACGACTCATACCCATACTCAAGTCCGTCATTGGCATATTGGGAATTTGTTTTTCTCTAATTTCTAGTTGCAAATCCTGCGTAGCTTTAAAAATTTCTTTCAACTCATCACTACTAGCTTCAAAAGGAGCCATGGTCATCAAGCCGACATATTCAATTTTATCTAAGGTGGCCAATTCTGGCAAGAGCTCTAATAGTTCTTCCCTTGAAAAACCATGTTTGCTCTCTTCCCTTGAGATATTTACTTGTAAGAAACACTTAACAACTCTGTCACTTCTTTTTTGAATTTCCTCTGCTAGCTTTAATGAATCCAAAGCGTGGAAATAATCAACATACTGAATGACATCTTTGACCTTGCGTCTTTGCAAGGTTCCAATCAAATGCCAGGTAATATTTCTATCTTTTAAAGCTTCATATTTCTCAAGAAATTTATCTACACGATTTTCACCAATATGATGCACACCTAGCGGAAGCAAAGCCTCCGCTGTCGGTACGTCTACATATTTTGTAACAGCAACAACCGAAACAGAATTAGCTTCTCTTCCTGCCTGCTGACTTGCATCTTTTATTTGTTGAAAAACACGTTCTGTATTTTCTTTCAAATTCATTTACTTAACGATTTTTGAAAAATGGAGGAGTGTCTAATTCATCCTCATCGTGTAAAGATGGTGCTTCGAAACGTTCAACTGGTGATACAACTGAATCAGTTGGTCGAACAATTGTCTCACGACGCAAGTCCCAATCACCAAATGCTGAAGATTGAGAAGTTTCTGTACGGCGAGGTGCTGGACTTGGAATTTCTGCAGTTTCAGCCATATCAAACTGACGATTATGATTGTGTGCATGACTAGGACTTGCTTGTTCATGACGGACAACTTGTCTTGGTGCATGGCCCACAACTTTTTCCACACGATCTTGACGAACACCAGTTGCCACAACTGTAACACGAATTTCATCTTTCATGTTTTCATCGATAGATGTTCCGAGCCAAATGTTCACTCCTTGACCCGCTGCTTGGTTGACAATCTCTGAAGCTTCTTCTGCCTCAATCAAGGTTAAATCAAGACCACCAGTAACGTTGACGATAACATCCTCAGCACCATCAATAGTTGTTTCAAGAAGTGGTGAGTAGATTGCCTTACGAGCTGCTTCTACCACACGTTCTTCACCACTACCGATACCGATACCCATTAAGGCGTTCCCTTTATTTGCCATAACTGTTTTTACATCGGCAAAGTCAAGGTTAATCAAACCAGGATTTGTAATCAAGTCCGTAATTCCTTGAACACCTTGGCGAAGCACGTTATCTGCTTCGCTAAGAGCTTCAAGAAGTGGAGTTTTCTTATCAACAATTTCAAGTAAGTTGTTGTTTGAAATAATCAATAAAGTATCTACATGCTCACGAAGTTGATTGATTCCTTCTACAGCGTACTGACCACGTTTGCTTCCTTCGAAACCGAAAGGACGTGTCACAACACCAACTGTAAGCGCACCTAAGTCTTTAGCAATGCGGGCAATAACAGGAGCTGCACCAGTACCAGAGCCACCTCCCATACCTGCAGTAATGAAGACCATATCTGCTCCAGTAATAGCTTGAGTCAAGGCTTCTTCGCTTTCTTCAGCTGCCTTTTGACCAACTTCAGGTCGACCGCCAGCACCCAAACCACGAGTCAATTTAGGGCCTAACTGAATTACAGTCTCAGCTTTTGTACTACTCAAAGCTTGTACATCTGTGTTTGCTGCGATAAATTCTACGCCTGCAACACCTTCGTCAACCATGCGGTTAATGGCGTTTCCGCCACCTCCACCAACACCGATTACTTTAATAACTGCACCTTGAGCTGCTGCTGTATCAAATGAAAATGTCATAGTTTATTTTTCCTCTTTTATTCATCAAACATGCTTCCGATTAAGCCACGGAAACGATCTGCGATTTTTGGTTTATTTTGAGAAGATACTTTATCTTCTTTCGGAGCAACTACGTTCGTAGAAGCTGATTGCTCTACCTCAGTATTTTGAACTGGTTGAATAGGGGTAGGTTGTGCTACTTGCGTAACGCGTTGAATCATCCCACCAAAATTAATTGGTTGGTGACGCAAAGTATCCTCACCCTTAACTGCTCGTTGTGCTAATAAATGCACCTCAGTCAATTGACCAGCAAATTCAGACAAGCTAATCACATGAGCGAAGGCAGGATTACGGATTCCAACTTGATTTGGAACGTAAAGTTTGACACCAACGCCAAAGACTTCCTGTGCAAGTTCTACAATACCTGGTAAAATAGCATTTCCACCAATCAGAACAATCCCACCTGGAAGATCCAACAAATGTCTTCTTTCCAACTCTTGTTTGATTTGTTCAAAAATGTGTTTAATGCGAGCTGAAATAATCTCTGCTAGGTAGCTTTCTGTAACTTCTACAGGTTCTACTTCACCAATCACTTCAACTTGGAAGGTTTCATTGCTTGCAAGTGAAGGATAGGCTTCACCATAGTTCAATTTCAATCCTTCAGCTAGTTTTTGTGAAGTCTTCAAGACTTTAGAGATATCTTTTGTGACATAATCTCCACCTTCTTGAAGAATATTTGTAAACTGGAGTTCTTGGTTACGGATTGTAGCAACAGTTGTTTGACCTGCTCCCATATCAATCACCGTAGCTCCAAATTCACGCTCTCCTTCATTCAAGACTGAACGAACCAAAGCCAATGGTGAAATAATAATATTTTCAACCTGAACACCTGAGCGCTCAACTGTCTTGCGTAAATTGTGAAGAATAGTACGTGGACCTGTGTAAAGCAAACCACGCATTTCAAGACGAACACCCATCATGCCACGCGGGTCACGAATACCTTGGAAGCCATCTACGATAAATTCTTCAGGAATAAAAGTAATGACTTCACGATCTGGTGTCATACTCTTTGTCAAGGCTGATTTAACAACATTTTCAACATCTTGATCTGTAATTTCTTTTGTATCAGATGTAACTGGAATCATTCCTTGAGTTGGTTCTACTTGCAAAAGATTTCCAGGCAAACCAACATTCACTGATTTGATTGAAATGCCAGCTTTCTCTTCTGCTTGGGAAATAGCTGACTTGATAGCAGTTGCTGCTGCTTCAATATCAACGATAATCCCATCCTTTACACCTTTACTCTTGGCATTACTTACACCAATTACATTTAGTTCACCATTTCTAAGCTCGGCAACCAACACCTTAATCGAATTGGTTCCGATATCTAAGCCTGTAAAAAAACCATCTCTAGCCATTACATCGCATCCTCTCTCTTCCAAGTTTCAAACTTCTATTCAATATAGCTAAAACAGGGCATAGCTATTCACAGAATATTATAACACAAAAAATCCAATCGTGCTTAGTTTTTCCTAAATTTACTTACCATTTTTTTACATTCGCTCATCATATTTTTGTATTTTCCAAACAAGTTATAAAAAATTAGATTTATGAAAAAAGAAAGCTTGATTTTAAGCTTTCTTTGCAATCATTTTTTCTGCTTCTTGTTCTAAAAATAGTTCCAAGATTTTCTTTGTCAACGTAATCGCTGCTGACAGGGCCAGAGAAACGATTAAATAATTAGCTACTAAGCCGTGATCTCCAACCAATGGCGGTTTTGTCAAGAATCCATAATCTCCACCAGTTACCAAATTGACCACAAAAATCAAGGCATTTAGTGCAAAGGTCATGAGAAAAATTCCCTTCACATCCAGCAATCGCGCGTTATACTGTCTCAATAGATAAACTAGAGAGTTCCCCAAGAGAGCTAAGTGGCCAAATATAAAGGATAAAATCGCAATATGTGGGAAAGGATAGGCATCTGGCACTGGATAAACAAAGGCTGCTAATGTCCCAAATGTTCCTAGTAATGCAAAATACTGCCTATATTTAGACTGACCAGGAAGCAAAAGCACCACAAACATAGCCATACGGCAATGGTAAAAAGGTAAACTTTCTGATAGCGGCATATGATTGATCCAGTACCAACCGTAAAGGAGGATTAACTGAACTGCCTGTAAACTCTGGAAAAATCGTTGATAAGCCTTCTTTTCACGATAGCGATAGGCTGTATAAAAAGTTAAGGCTAAAAGTGTAAATATACTGACATACCAAAAAAGGTCAAATTTGGGTGGTTCTGTTGCTTGGGTCGTAAAGAAAATATCCCATAAATTCATCTAGTCTTCCTCATGATTCAAAATTTTCCTGCATTTTATTATACCATGCTATTTGTCAAAAATGGATTTAGAAATACGATAATCATCTTCTTAATCAAGATATTGCTCCCTCTGACCTTGATAAACCTGCCAAAGAATCTCTATTTGCTCCTTGGTAATGCGTTTTTCAGATAAGGCTGGCAGTTGGTCAATGGCAAAAAATTGAAGGTCAGCAATTTCTTGATTTTCTTGGAATTGTCCATCAAGAAGCTTACATTCAAAAACAAACTTTGCATATTGCTTGCTCTGTAGTTGGAAACGATTTGTATCAAAAACAGCTAGTAGTCTTTCTACTTTAGCTTCAAAACCGGTTTCTTCTTCAATTTCCTTGAGAATATTTTCTGTTGGAGAATAGCCGACTTCACCAAAGCCACCTGGCAAAGCCCAATCATTCTCTCCTTGTCCCCTAACCAGACAAATTTTTTCATCCTCAACTATCCAAGCACGGACGTCCATTAAAGGAGTCGCATAAGCGGAGGTCGGTTTCAAGAGTTCTACCACTTCGTCTGCATCAAGGTCTGATACCTGATTCAACATTTCAGATAACAGACTTCGCAAGTCTTCGTAGCGCTCACGGTCGAAAGGATCTTTTGTAAAGGTTAATCCAGTATCTGTAAGGGCAATCATTCTTTGAAGATACTTGGCAAAATCACTAGCATTCATTTTCTATACTTTCTACCAACTTGGCTAGATTCATAGAGTTAGAGCCTTTGAGCAGGATTTGGTCATTGACTCCAAGGCTTTCTTTAACCTGCTTGACTAGGTCTTCAAATTGGTCTTGGTCTTCTGTTTTCTTGAAGTAGTAAACGTGGCCGATTGGGAACATTTGACTAGCCAATTGGGCTAATTCAGCAATGTCTTCTCCATAGAAAATAACGGTATCAAGCACATCTGGAGAAAGGCTCAAAATCATCTGGTTATGGAGTTGAATAGACTGGTCACCAAGCTCCTTCATATCCGCCAACACTGCAATTTTCTTGCCACCTTCATTGGCTGGAATGGCAGAGAAAGTCTCTAAAATCAGCTTCATAGCAGTTGGATTGGCATTATATACGTCAGACAGGATATCTGCTCCATTTGCTGCTTTCTTCCACTCGGTACGGTTACGCGTCAATTCAAGATTTTGGAAGGCCTGACGAATTTGCTCCTCTGAAACTCCTTCTTGTAGGGCAACATAAGACGCAATCATAGCATTGGTGGCATTGTACTTACCAGTCACTGGCAAATCAAGGGCTTGCTCCAAGAAATTGGCCTTAAAGGTCAAGCTATCCTTACGCTCAACCAAGTCGGTAATTTCCAACTCTGCCCCTTGCCCAAAACGAACTACCTTTTTATCAGTTGGCAAGTAGTTCTCTACAATCGAGTCAGCTGGCGCTAAAAGCAAGGAACCAGGTGCCATCCCGTCTGTAATTTGCATTTTTCCTTTAGCAATCTCAGAGCGGTCTTTGAAAAAGGCCAAATGGGCTTCTCCAACCAAGGTCACGATAGCTGTTTTTGGATGAGCCAATTCTGACAAGAGATGAATATCTCCCAAGTGATCCTGCCCCATCTCCAAGACCAACTTTTCTGTTCCTTCTGGCATGTGGAAAACTGTGTAGGGAAGGCCAATCTCGTTATTGTAGTTACCTTGTGTTTTGTAAGTTTTGTAGCTTGTTGATAGCAAGTGCGCTAACATATCCTTGGTCGTTGTCTTGCCATTTGAACCTGTAATAGCAAAGACATCAACTCCTGTTTTTTCAAGATAGTAGGCAGCTAGGGTTTGAAAGGCCGTCAAAACATCAGCTACTAAAATGTAGGGATGATTTGCGATTTCTTTCTCAGACAAGGTTACTGCGGCACCATTTTCAAAGGCTATTTCGATAAAGTCATGACCGTCACGCGCACCTTTGAGGGGCACAAACAAATCCCCTGCAGCAATCAAACGACTATCAAACTCAGCTTTTTCTAACTGGGTGTCCTCAAAGAGGCTGATATCATTTTTAGCTCCTACAACTTGAGCCACTTCATGAATTGTTAATTTCATTTCTACTCCTTTAAAAAGGGTCGAAACTCGAGAACTCTAGTCACCTTGCAGTGATGGTTCTGGCTTCTACCCTTTCTTTCATTTTTATAGCAAATGCACTTCGCGCTTGTCAAAACTTTCCTTGGCAAGATCAACCAATCGCTCGATTAAGTCTGGATAGCTGATTCCCATATTGTCCCAAAGTAGTGGGTACATAGACCACTGGGTAAAACCTGGCATGGTATTAAGCTCGTTTAGGAAAATCTCTCCCTTTTCTGTATAGAAGAAATCGCAACGAGAGAGACCGAGGCCACCAATGGCACGGAAGGCTGTTTCTGCATTCTGACGCATGACAGCTACCACATCATCACTGATTTTAGCTGGGATATCCATGGTAATCTTATTGTCAATATATTTGGCATCGTAGTCATAAAAGGCAACATCCTTGACTACTTCTCCTGGTAGCGTACTCTTGACATCGTAGTTGCCCAAGAGACCAACCTCGATTTCACGAGCATTTACCCCTTGCTCTACCAAGACACGGCTGTCATATTGGAAGGCAAGTTTCAAAGCTTGACGGAGTTCCTCTTGATTTTCAGACTTAGAAATACCAACACTTGAACCCATGTTTGATGGTTTTGTGAAGACTGGATAAGTCAATTTTTCTTCAACTTCGGCAATTTTAGCAGTCACATCATCACCTTCGACGATGGCCACATAAGGAACCTGGGCAATCCCGACAGATTCTAAGACACGCTTGGTCGTGATTTTATCCATGGCAAGACTAGATGACAATATGTTACAACCAACATAAGGCATTTTCAAAACTTCCAAGAATCCTTGAACTGAGCCATCCTCTCCCATCGGACCGTGAAGGACTGGGAAGACCACTGCACCATCTTCGTAGATGGCACTTGGTGCAACTTTCTTATCCCAATCAATGGTTTCATTGGTCATGAGACGATCCTCTTGACCTGGAGTATGACTAAATTCTTGCGTTTTAATAAAATCACCTGACTGGCTGATGAAGAAAGTCTTGACTGTGAAACGATCGTAGTTGACCGCACGCATCACACTCTCAGCTGAAAGAACAGAGACTTCACGCTCTGCACTACGTCCACCGTATAAAAGAATAATCGTTTGTTTCATATTATTTGTTCCAATTCTAATAGAATACTCGTTCTTTAGTATATCATATTTGCTTCTTTTTTGAAACTTGTATCTAAAAAAGCCCTCATTTGAGAGCTGAAATTTTACCTATCCACCACTTGAGCTTCAAAGTGCGTCGGTTGGTCATCAACATTGGTGATGGTGATAGTATAGGGAGTTTCTTCCGTCACACCAAAAAAAGCAGACCAAAGCTATCGAATACAATAAAATGTTCTTAAGAACTCTGTCATGGCAAGCTGCTTTTATAAAACTATTACCTCGTCGTTCCGTTTGTTATTCTGTTCTCCATATATCCTTAACTATCACTTCTCCCCAATTATCTGGGCTAAAACGACTAGGGTAGATAGTGGTCCAGTCTTTAAGGACTTTATTACGGAGTACATTATCTGCTTCCTTGCGAATCTCATCGACAGTCTTTCCATGCTCCACTAGAAAGGCTTCTATTTGAGATTGCTGAAAATATCCTGTACTCTCATCATCATAGTACCACATAAACCGTTCTAATTGCTGATTGTTTACATCGTACTGGTAATCTACATTTATGGTTGTCTCTGTATCTGGCAGTCTCAAACGCATTTCTATCCCAACTTTCGTCATCTCCTGAAATCCAAAATAAAAATAATAACCTAGAGAATGAATAGTGTTTGGT
>NZ_CAKAKP010000019.1:0-16705 GCF_916700555.1 Streptococcus sp. Marseille-Q5112 | reverse complement strand
CCCACAGGGGCTTTGGATTCAAAAAATGCGACCATTTTGATGCAAAAATTATCCGAAATGAATCAAGTGGAAGAAACCACCATTCTCATGGTGACCCACGATTCCGTCGCAGCCAGCTTTTGCAACCTAAAGACTATGCGTCTATCGATGCTGCTCCAGAAGAACGCGAACGCGGTATCACAATCAACACTGCGCATGTTGAGTACGAAACTGAAAAACGTCACTACGCTCACATCGACGCTCCAGGACACGCGGACTACGTTAAAAACATGATCACTGGTGCCGCTCAAATGGACGGAGCTATCCTTGTAGTAGCTTCAACTGACGGACCAATGCCACAAACTCGTGAGCACATCCTTCTTTCACGTCAGGTTGGTGTTAAACACCTTATCGTCTTCATGAACAAAGTTGACTTGGTTGACGACGAAGAATTGCTTGAATTGGTTGAAATGGAAATCCGTGACCTATTGTCAGAATACGACTTCCCAGGTGACGATCTTCCAGTTATCCAAGGTTCAGCTCTTAAAGCCCTTGAAGGTGACACTAAATACGAAGACATCGTTATGGAATTGATGAACACAGTTGATGAGTACATCCCAGAACCAGAACGTGACACTGACAAACCATTGCTTCTTCCAGTCGAAGACGTATTCTCAATCACTGGACGTGGTACAGTTGCTTCAGGACGTATCGACCGTGGTATCGTTAAAGTCAACGACGAAATCGAAATCGTTGGTATCAAAGAAGAAACTCAAAAAGCAGTTGTTACTGGTGTTGAAATGTTCCGTAAACAACTTGACGAAGGTCTTGCCGGAGATAACGTAGGTGTCCTTCTTCGTGGTGTTCAACGTGACGAAATCGAACGTGGACAAGTTATCGCTAAACCAGGTTCAATCAACCCACACACTAAATTCAAAGGTGAAGTTTACATCCTTACTAAAGAAGAAGGTGGACGTCACACTCCATTCTTCAACAACTACCGTCCACAATTCTACTTCCGTACTACTGACGTTACAGGTTCAATCGAACTTCCAGCAGGTACTGAAATGGTAATGCCTGGTGATAACGTGACAATCGACGTTGAGTTGATCCACCCAATCGCCGTAGAACAAGGTACTACATTCTCTATCCGTGAGGGTGGACGTACTGTTGGTTCAGGTATGGTTACAGAAATCGAAGCTTAATTCGATTTAGTTCCCAGAAGAACAATTATTTAAGTCAGACACTAAAAGAATCTTGCTTTGCAAGATTCTTTTTCATTATGTCACTATTAGTCCGTCTAGCTCCGTTAGGTGTGAGACAAATAAATGATGGCTGTGAAATATTTTTACTTTTCATGGAAAAATTGTTTTGAGAAAGATTCCATCTTTTTTTGGGGGAGTAATTTGTAGATATAAAAAAGACAAACACTAAAATGATGTTTGTCTTTGGTGTGTAGCTCCGTTAGTTGGTCAGTTATAATCATATTAATTAGCAAAACTGATGCAGACCGCTTCTGGGACATGGAAGTCATTAGAAAGTTCTGCTAGACGACCAGTTTCAGGATTGCGTTTAAAGACGGTTGCATTGTCAGAGTCCTGATGGACAGCAATGACAAATTCTTGATCCGGCGTCAAATCAAAATCACGTGGAGTCTGACCATGTGTCGGAACGATTTCTAACAACTCTAAGCTACCATCCGCAAGAATTGTATATACTGCGATAGAATCATGACCACGGTTAGAAGCGTAGAGGTATTTACCGTCTTTAGAGAGACGAATAGCAGCAGTACCATTAAAGCCCTCATAACCGTCTGGTAGAGTTGAAATGACTTGCATGCGTTCAAATTCGCCAACACCATCGTAGATTAGAACCTCGATAGTGCTATTGAGTTCGCAAATGAGATAAGCGATTTTATAATGGTTATGGAAAATAATATGGCGTGAGCCTGCTCCTGGCTGGCTGTGATAGGTATAGAGTTTAGATAATTTTCCTTCTTGATCAAGATCATAAGTGATGACTTGGTCAGTTCCCAAGTCACAAGTCACTAGATAGTGGTCAGGTGTTAAATCTGTATAGTGAACATGTGGAGAAGCTTGATTTTCATGTGGACCTTGGCCACTGTGTTGATCCACATCACTAAGTAGAAGACGACCATCTTCCTGACGTTTATAAACAAAGACCTGTCCCTTGTGGTAGTTTGCTGCGTACACTAAATCACGCTTTTCATCAACGGCAACATAACAGTGGGGTGCTCCCTCTTCCACGACATGATTTAATAAGGTACCGTCAGTTTGATAGGCAGCGATTCCTCCCTTATCGTCTTGGCTACCAACAGTGTATAAATGTTGGTGCTGGTCAAAGGCAAGGTAGGTCGGACTTGGTTCAGGTGCAAAAAGTTCTAAATTTGAAAGCTGACCAGTTTCTGTATCAAAGTCTGCCTTGTAAATCCCTTGGGAAGTCCGACGCGTATAAGTTCCAAAATAAACAGTTTCTTTCATGACTATACCTCTTTATAAAGATAAGTCTATTATATCACAAAATTAATTTATAATATGCTATGCGGTGCAATTCAATGGTATGTAAGCACTTTAAAAAAGAGTTATTTTGATTTAAAAATGGTATAATGAGAGAACAATAGAAAGGAAGTATTTATGGAGCAAAAAGAGAAACATTTTAGCCTATCTTGGTTTTTCAAGTGGTTTTTGGATAACAAGGCAATTACGGTATTTTTGGTAACCTTGTTACTTGGCTTAAATCTTTTTATTTTAAGCAAGATTAGTTTTCTATTTTCACCTGTTTTAGACTTTTTGGCAGTCGTGATGTTGCCAGTCATTCTATCTGGTTTACTATACTATTTACTGAATCCCATTGTTGATTGGTTGGAGAAGCATAAGATTAATCGCGTCATAGCAATCAGTATTGTCTTTGTGATCATCGCTCTCTTTATCATTTGGGGATTGGCAGTCGCTATTCCAAATCTGCAACGGCAGGTTTTAACATTTGCTAAGAATGTTCCAGTATACCTTGAAGATGCTGATCGAGTTATTGATGATTTGGTAACCAAGCGTTTACCAGATGATTTCAGACCTCAGTTAGAGCAAGTTTTGACCAATTTTTCTAGCCAGGCTACAGTTTGGGCAAGTAAGGTTTCTTATCAGGCAGTCAACTGGGTGAGCGCCTTTATTAGCGGGGCATCTCAAGTGATTGTTGCCTTGATTATCGTTCCGTTCATGCTCTTTTATCTTTTGCGTGATGGGAAAGGTTTGCGCAACTATTTGACCCAATTCATGCCAACAAAATTGAAGGAACCTGTTGGACAAGTTTTATCAGATGTGAATCAACAGTTGTCCAACTATGTTCGAGGGCAAGTGACAGTAGCTATTATTGTAGCAGTAATGTTTATCATCTTTTTCAAGATTATCGGTCTACGCTATGCGGTTACGCTGGGTGTTACTGCTGGTATTTTAAATCTGGTTCCTTATCTTGGTAGCTTCCTAGCCATGCTCCCTGCCTTAGTATTGGGCTTGATTGCTGGGCCAGTCATGCTTTTAAAAGTTTTAATTGTCTTTATTGTAGAACAAACTATTGAGGGCCGTTTTGTGTCTCCATTGATTTTGGGAAGTCAATTAAACATTCATCCCATTAATGTTCTCTTTGTCTTGTTAACTTCAGGATCAATGTTTGGTATTTGGGGAGTTTTACTCGGTATTCCGGTTTATGCCTCTGCTAAAGTTGTCATTTCAGCCATTTTTGAATGGTATAAGGTAGTCAGTGGCCTATATGAACTAGAAGGAGAGGAAGTCAAGAGTGAACAATAGTCAACAGATGCTACAGGCTTTGGAGGAACAAGATTTAACCAAGGCTGAGCACTATTTGGTCAAAGCTTTAGAAAATGATTCAAGTGAGCTTCTTTATGAGTTAGCTACCTATCTAGAAGGAATTGGTTTCTATCCTCAGGCCAAGGAAATTTACCTGAAAATCGTAGAGGATTTTCCAGAGGTTCATCTAAATCTAGCAGCAATTGCTAGCGAGGATGGTCAAATCGAAGAAGCTTTTGCTTATCTAGAGGAAATCCAACCCGACAGTGACTGGTATGTTTCTGCTTTGGTTCTGAAGGCAGACCTTTACCAGCTGGAAGGTTTGACAGATGTGGCGCGTGAGAAATTATTGGAGGCCTTGACCTACTCAGAGGATCCTCTCTTGATATTGGGCTTAGCAGAGTTGGATAGTGAGTTGGAAAATTACCAAGAAGCTATTCAAGGCTATTCGCAATTAGATAATCGTACTATTTATGAGCAAACGGGCATTTCCACCTATCAACGGATTGGCTTTGCCTATGCCCAGTTAGGGAAATTTGAAACAGCTACAGAGTTTTTAGAAAAAGCTCTGGAGTTAGAATACGATGACCTAACTGCTTTTGAGTTGGCCAGTCTTTACTTTGATAGAGAAGAATACCAAAAAGCTGTCCTCTACTTTAAGCAGCTTGATACCATTTCACCTGATTTTGAAGGCTATGAGTATGGTTACAGTCAGGCCTTACATAAGGAACATCAAGTTCAAGAAGCCCTGCGTATTGCTAAGCAAGGTTTGGAGAAAAATCCCTTTGAAACTCGTCTCCTGCTAGCCGCTTCACAATTTTCTTATGAATCACATGATGCTAGTGGAGCAGAGAACTATCTCCTTACTGCAAAAGAAGATGCTGAGGATACGGAAGAAATCTTACTCCGTCTAGCCACTATCTATCTAGAGCAGGAGCGTTATGAAGACATTCTAGATTTACAAAGTGAGGAGCCAGAAAATCTTTTGACCAAGTGGATGATTGCTCGTTCCTATCAAGAAATGGACGATTTGGATACTGCCTACGAGCATTATCAAGAGTTGGCAGGAGATTTAAAGGATAATCCAGAGTTTCTGGAACACTATATCTATCTCTTACGTGAATTGGGTTATTTTGAAGAAGCAAAAGTCAATGCGCAAGCTTACTTAAAACTGGTTCCAGATGATGTACAAATGCAAGAATTGTATGAGAGATTGCAGGAATAAAATGTTTTAAAGCTATATCTTATCATTTTTCATAGTATCATCTACAGGTTATTTTATCTATTGTATGGTGAGAGTATATTTGAGTTATTGTGTTTGTATTCGAATTTACAATACAATACATAAGAAGTGAGATAAGTAATATTTTTAAAAGCACAATCTTAGATTTTATAACAATAAAAAGAAAAGTTCTCATTTTATAAGAAACTCAGACTGAAAACAAAGCCCTTAGATTAAAAGTTTCTAAGGGCATTTTTTCTAAAGTCGTATAATAGATGTCAGAAAAGTTGTGAGATGTTTCCTATGTTTCATAAAGAAAATCCAGACAATAACCGCAATCAGGTTGTCTTTTACACGCTAGATGAACTCGTTCCGCAAGAACATTTTCTTAGTCAGATTGGACAAGTTATTGATTTTCCTTCATCTATGACTAAATCGTATCCAATAACCACAAATATACTCACAAAGTGTTGATAATCAAGCTAAGTTTATAAGTGAGTAACTGGAAGTTAAGATTGACTTAGTTCGGAAAAAGCAAGGAAAACAGGGAGGGAAAGTTTTTTGTTTTGCATTGAAAAGTATTTTGTAGAGGTTTCAAATTTTTTAAGGATAGGAGATCTGGAGAAATAAAAAAGACAAACACTAGAATAATGTTTGTCTTCGGTATGGAGTTCTCATTTAATGAGAACCTAGTTACAATTAGTTTTTAGAAGCTTCTTGGAATTCTGGGTTTTTCCATGCTTCGTCAATGATAGCTTGTAATTCTTTAGCAGATGCTTGCATTTTTTGAGTTTCTGCGTCGTTCAATGGGATATTTACTGGACGAACAATACCATGTGCACCAACAACAGCTGGTTGACCGATAAAGACGTTTTTAACTCCGTATTGACCTTCTTGGAATACTGAAAGTGGAAGTACTGCGTTTTCATCGTCAAGGATTGCTTTAGTAATACGAGCAAGAGCTACTGCGATACCGTAGTATGTTGCACCTTTTTTGTTGATGATTGTGTAAGCTGCGTCACGAACACCTTCGAACAATTCAATCAATTCAGCTTCTTGAACATTTTGAGTGTCTTTAAGGAATTCTTCAAGGTTTACACCAGCGATGTTAGCGTGTGACCAAACAGCGAACTCAGAGTCACCGTGTTCACCCATGATGTAGGCGTGCACTGAACGAGCATCAACATCCAATTTTTCAGCAAGTGCTTGACGGAAACGAGCTGAGTCAAGTGAAGTTCCTGAACCGATAACGCGTTCTTTAGGGAATCCAGAGAATTTCCATGTTGAGTAAGTCAAGACGTCAACTGGGTTAGCAGCAACAAGGAAGATACCTTTGAAACCTGATTCAACAACTTGAGTTACGATTGATTTGTTGATAGCAAGGTTTTTACCTACAAGGTCAAGACGAGTTTCACCTGGTTTTTGAGGCGCACCTGCAGTAATCACAACAAGGTCAGCGTCTGCACAGTCAGAGTATTGAGCTGCATAGATTTTTTTAGGTGAAGTGAAAGCAAGGGCGTGACTAAGGTCAAGCGCGTCACCAACAGCTTTTTCATGCAATTGTGGAATTTCGATAATTCCAAGCTCTTGTGCAATTCCTTGGTTAACAAGTGCAAAAGCGTAAGAAGAACCTACAGCACCATCACCGACAAGGATAACTTTTTTGTGTTGTTTAGTTGAAGTCATTATTCTAAACATCTCCTTAATTTTATTCAGGGATTTCCCCAGTTATTTCAATTCTATCACTTTTAAAAAGCTTTGTCACGGATATGCTTTGCAGTTCTTGATGTAAACGTTTTAGTGGTTTTAGATACCTGAAATATGGCGGACATTATGGTATAATATATTTTATACTAATAGTGAAATGAGGCATTTATTAATGCAGGATAAAAATTTAGTGAATGTCAATCTGACAAAGGAGATGAAGACGAGCTTTATCGACTACGCCATGAGTGTTATCGTAGCGCGGGCCCTTCCTGATGTTCGAGATGGCTTGAAACCTGTTCACCGTCGGATTCTCTACGGAATGAATGAATTGGGTGTTACTCCAGATAAACCTCATAAAAAATCTGCTCGTATTACAGGGGATGTTATGGGTAAATATCACCCACACGGGGATTCCTCTATCTATGAAGCCATGGTCCGTATGGCTCAATGGTGGAGTTACCGTTACATGCTTGTAGATGGTCATGGGAACTTTGGTTCCATGGATGGTGATGGTGCTGCCGCCCAGCGTTATACTGAGGCACGTATGAGCAAGATTGCTCTGGAGATGCTTCGTGATATCAACAAAAATACAGTTGATTTCGTTGATAACTATGATGCCAATGAACGTGAACCTTTAGTCCTTCCAGCTCGTTTTCCAAATCTTTTAGTTAATGGAGCTACTGGTATCGCTGTCGGTATGGCGACCAATATTCCACCTCATAACTTGGGTGAAACTATTGATGCTGTGAAGTTGGTCATGGACAATCCTGAAGTGACCACTAAGGATTTGATGGAAGTCTTGCCTGGGCCAGATTTTCCAACTGGTGCCCTGGTTATGGGGAAATCAGGCATTCATAAGGCTTACGAAACTGGTAAAGGTTCTATTGTTCTTCGTTCTCGTACTGAAATTGAAGAAACTAAGACTGGCCGTGAGCGCATCGTTGTAACAGAATTTCCTTATATGGTTAATAAAACCAAGGTGCATGAGCATATTGTTCGTTTGGTTCAGGAAAAACGCATTGAGGGCATCACAGCAGTACGTGATGAGTCAAACCGTGAAGGTGTTCGATTTGTTATCGAAGTCAAGCGCGATGCCTCAGCCAATGTCATCCTTAATAATCTCTTCAAGATGACCCAGATGCAAACCAACTTTGGTTTCAATATGCTTGCTATCCAAAATGGGGTGCCGAAGATTTTGTCTCTTCGTCAGATTTTGGATGCTTATATCGAACACCAAAAAGAAGTGGTTGTTCGTCGTACTCGTTTTGATAAGGAAAAAGCAGAAGCGCGTGCTCATATTTTAGAAGGTCTCTTGATTGCGCTAGACCACATCGACGAAGTGATTCGTATCATCCGTGCTAGTGAAACGGATGCGGAAGCACAAGCTGAGTTGATGAGTAAATTCAAGTTATCTGAACGTCAAAGTCAAGCCATTCTTGATATGCGTCTTCGTCGTTTGACAGGTTTGGAACGTGATAAGATTCAGTCTGAGTATGATGATCTCTTGGCTCTGATTGCCGATTTAGCAGATATTCTTGCTAAGCCGGAACGTGTTTCACAGATCATCAAAGATGAATTAGACGAAGTTAAACGTAAATTTGGTGACCAACGTCGTACTGAATTGATGGTCGGTGAAGTCTTAAGCCTCGAAGATGAGGATTTGATTGAAGAATCGGATGTCTTAATTACACTGTCTAACAAGGGTTACATCAAACGTCTGGACCAAGCTGAGTTCACTGCTCAAAAACGTGGTGGTCGTGGTGTCCAAGGTACAGGTGTTAAGGATGACGACTTTGTTCGTGAGTTAGTATCAACTAGCACGCATGATCATTTGCTCTTCTTTACAAATAAAGGACGTGTTTATCGTCTTAAAGGTTATGAAATTCCTGAATATGGCCGTACAGCCAAGGGATTGCCGATTGTCAATCTTTTAAAACTGGATGAAGGCGAAAGTATTCAGACTATCATCAATGTTGAATCTGAACGCAGTGATGATGCTTACCTTTTCTTCACAACCCGTCATGGCATTGTGAAGAGAACCAGCGTCAAGGAATTTGCTAACATTCGTCAAAATGGACTTAAAGCACTGAATCTGAAAGATGAAGATGAGTTGATTAATGTCTTGTTGACAGAAGAAGATACGGATATTATCATTGGTACCAAGTTTGGTTATGCAGTTCGCTTTAATCAATCAGCCGTTCGGGGAATGAGTCGTATCGCTACGGGTGTGAAAGGTGTTAATCTCCGTGAGGGGGACACAGTAGTTGGTGCTAGTGTAATCACAGATCAGGACGAGGTTCTTATCATCACTGAAAAAGGATATGGTAAGCGCACAGTTGCGACTGAATATCCAACAAAAGGTCGTGGTGGTAAAGGGATGCAAACTGCTAAAATTACTGAAAAGAATGGTTCCCTTGCTGGTCTTATGACAGTTAAAGGTGATGAAGATTTGATGATTATCACTGATACTGGTGTCATGATTCGAACCAATGTTGCTAATATTTCACAAACAGGTCGCTCAACTATGGGAGTTAAGGTGATGCGCCTGGATCAAGATGCCAAAATTGTAACCTTTACAACAGTGGCAGCCGCAGAGAAAGAAGAAGTTGGGACAGAAAACGAAACAGAAGGTGAAGCATAATGTCTCATAAAAAGAATAATAAGAAAATCAAACGAAAAAATCTGCTGACAAATATCTTGGCTGTATTCCTCATACTGATCTCTATTGCTTTGATTTTTAATGCAAAGATTCGTGATGCATTTATTGCTTGGAATAGTAATAAATACCAAGTTAGTCAAGTATCAAAAGAAAAAATAGAAGAAAATCAGGACACAGAGGGAAATTTTGATTTTGATTCAGTAAAAGCCATTTCCTCTGAAGCTGTTTTAGCCTCTCAATGGGATAATCAAAAATTACCTGTTATTGGAGGAATTGCAATACCTGAGCTTGAAATTAATTTACCTATCTTTAAGGGGATTGCAAATGTTAATCTTTTATATGGTGCGGGTACCATGAAGCGTGACCAAGAAATGGGTAAAGGGAATTATTCATTAGCTAGCCATCATATTTTCACAGGTGATAATGCTAGTCAGATGCTTTTTTCTCCACTAGATCGTGCGAAAAAAGGGATGAAAATTCACTTGACAGATAAGAATAAAGTGTATACCTATGAAATTAGTGAAGTGAAACGAGTTACACCAGATAGAGTAGATGAAATTGATGACCGAACTGGTGTTGATGAAATTACTTTAGTAACTTGTGAGGATGCAGCAGCTACTGAGCGGATCATTGTAAAGGGTGATTTGAAAGAAACAAAAGATTATTCACAAACATCTGACGAAATTTTGACAGCCTTCAATCAACCATATAAACAATTTTATTAGTTCTAAAAGAATCAGTGAAGATTAAGTTTCATTGATTCTTTTAATATTTTCGTAAAATAAACTTTTATGAAATACAGAAAACGTTTCCTTAATTCTAAAGTTTGTGATATAATTATCACAAATAAAAGTTTTAGGAGTTTATTATGGTTTCTTCAGAATTTATCTCAAAGATTGAATTTGCTTGCAAGAAGAAAGAAAGTCTTTATAGTCAAAGCAAATTTAAGTATGCGATTCGTTCGATGTTCGCAGGTGCATTTTTAACCTTCAGTACAGCTGCAGGTGCAGTTGGAGCTGACTTGATTAATAAAATTGCACCGGGTAGTGGACGCTTCCTATTCCCATTTGTCTTTGCTTGGGGATTGGCCTACATTGTTTTCTTGAATGCCGAGTTGGTAACATCAAACATGATGTTCTTAACTGCTGGTAGTTTCTTGAAAAAAATCTCTTGGAGAAAAACAGCTGAGATTTTACTTTACTGTACCTTGTTCAACCTTATCGGGGCCTTGATAGCAGGTTGGGGCTTTGCTCATTCGGCAGCCTATGCACATCTAACTCACGATAGCTTCATCTCAGGTGTTGTTGAGATGAAGTTAGGCCGTTCAAATGAATTAATCTTGCTTGAGGCGATTTTGGCAAATATTTTCGTTAATATTGCGATTCTTTCATTTGTTTTGGTCAAAGATGGTGGTGCTAAACTATGGCTCGTTTTATCAGCGATTTACATGTTTGTATTCTTAACAAACGAGCACATCGCTGCGAACTTTGCTTCTTTCGCGATTGTAAAATTCAGTGTTGCTGCGGATTCAATTGCTAACTTCGGTGTTGGAAATATGCTTCGTCACTGGGGTGTAACCTTCATTGGAAACTTTATCGGAGGAGGCCTCTTGATGGGTCTTCCATATGCCTTCCTCAATAAAAATGAAGATACTTACGTAGATTAAGAAAATGAGCACGATTAAGTCGTGCTTTTTCGTTTTTAAAATAGGGTAATAGCTATTTCTTATATCAAAATATAGAAAACTGATATTTGTAAACTATACCTTAAGGTGCTACAATATCCTTAATCAAACTATTTGGAGGTCGCCTTATGACTCGTGATTTTAAATTTGAAACTTTGCAACTACATGCTGGTCAAGTTGTGGATCCAGCTACCAAGTCTCGTGCAGTGCCAATTTATCAGACAACATCCTTTGTTTTTGATGACACGCAGGAAGGTGCCGATTTGTTTGCCTTGAGAAAACCAGGGAACATCTATACTCGTATCACAAACCCTACAACAGCTGCCTTTGAAGAAAGAATCGCTGCTCTTGAAGGTGGTGTCGGAGCTCTTGCAACCGCATCAGGTATGGCTGCAGTGACTTATACGATTTTGGCGCTTGCTCATGCTGGTGATCATGTAGTAGCGGCATCAACTATTTACGGCGGGACTTTCAACCTCTTGAAAGAAACCCTTCCTCGTTATGGTATCACAACAACCTTTGTGGATGTGGATAATTTAGAGGAAGTGGAAGCAGCGATCAAAGACAATACCAAGCTTGTATTGATTGAAACCTTGGGCAATCCCTTGATTAACATTCCTGACTTGGAAAAATTGGCTGAGATTGCTCATAAACATCAGATTCCACTTGTTTCCGATAATACCTTTGCTACACCTTATTTGATTAACGTTTTTTCTCACGGTGTAGATATTGCCATTCACTCTGCGACTAAGTTTATCGGTGGACATGGTACGACAATTGGAGGAGTGATTGTCGATAGCGGGCGTTTTGATTGGGCAGCTTCAGGAAAATTCCCTCAATTTGTTGAGGAAGACCCAAGCTATCACAACTTGAGCTATACTCGTGATGTGGGGGCAGCAGCCTTTATTATCGCTGTCCGTGTTCAATTGCTTCGTGATACAGGTGCAGCCTTGTCACCATTTAATGCCTTTCTCTTACTCCAAGGACTTGAAACCCTTTCTCTTCGTGTGGAACGTCATGTACAAAATGCAGAGAAAATTGTTGATTTCCTTGTCAACCATCCTAAGGTAGAAAAGGTCAATTATCCAAAACTAGCAGATAGTCCTTACCATGCCTTGGCTGAGAAATACTTGCCAAAAGGTGTGGGTTCAATCTTTACCTTCCATGTCAAAGGTGGAGAGGCAGAAGCACGCAAGGTAATTGATCATTTAGAAATCTTCTCTGACCTTGCAAACGTGGCAGATGCCAAGTCTCTTGTTGTCCATCCAGCAACAACCACTCACGGTCAATTGTCAGAAAAAGACCTAGAAGCAGCAGGTGTCACACCAAACCAAATTCGTTTGTCAATAGGACTTGAAAATGTAGATGATTTGATCGAAGATTTGCGCTTGGCCTTGGAAAAAATTTAAAGAAAAAGAAGATAAACAGTGGGTTTCGACTCACTGTTTTTGATTTTCCCTCAGGCATGATATAATGGTTACAGAAGTCTAGAAAGAGGAACGATATGAACGAAATCAAATGTCCCAACTGTGGGGAAGTCTTTACAGTAAATGAAAGTCAGTATGCCGAACTTTTGTCCCAAGTGAGAACAGCAGAGTTTGATAAGGAATTGCACGATCGCATGAAGCAGGAACTGGCTTTGGCAGAGCAAAAAGCCATGAATGAACAACAGTCTAAACTAGCTCAAAAAGACCAAGAAATTGCTCAATTACAGAGTCAAATCCAAAATTTTGATACAGAAAAAGAATTGGCAAAGAAAGAGGTTGAACAGACAAGTCATGAGGCTTTATTGGCTAAGGATAAGGAAGTACAGGCCTTAGAAAACCAATTGTCGACCTTGCGTTTAGAGCATGAAAATCAACTCCAAAAGACCCTTTCTGACCTAGAAAAAGAACGAGATCAGGTTAAAAATCAACTTCTTTTACAAGAAAAAGAAAACGAGCTTTCTCTTGCTTCTGTTAAACAAAACTATGAAGCTCAGCTCAAGGCAGCAAGTGAACAAGTTGAATTTTATAAGAATTTCAAAGCCCAACAATCGACAAAAGCTATCGGGGAAAGTCTGGAACACTATGCAGAGAGTGAGTTTAACAAGGTCCGTAGTTTTGCCTTTCCAAATGCTTACTTTGAAAAGGATAACAAGGTTTCTGCGCGTGGGTCTAAGGGGGACTTTATCTTCCGTGAATGTGATGAAAATGGGGTCGAAATCATTTCCATCATGTTTGAGATGAAAAATGAAGCTGATGGAACAGAGAAGAAGCACAAGAATGCAGATTTTTACAAGGAATTGGACAAGGACCGTCGTGAAAAGAACTGTGAATATGCGGTTTTGGTGACTATGCTTGAGGCCGATAATGACTACTTTAACACAGGGATTGTTGACGTTAGTCACGAGTATGAAAAGATGTATGTGGTTCGCCCTCAGTTCTTTATCCAGTTGATTGGGCTTTTGAGAAATGCTGCGCTTAATTCTCTAAAATATAAGCAGGAGTTGGCCTTGGTTCGGGAACAAAATATTGACATTACGCATTTTGAGGAAGATTTGGACGCCTTTAAACTAGCTTTTGCCAAGAACTACAACTCTGCTTCGACCAACTTTGGCAAAGCTATTGATGAAATCGACAAGGCCATCAAACGCATGGAAGAGGTTAAGAAGTTCCTAACCACATCAGAAAACCAACTCCGTCTAGCTAACAACAAATTGGAAGATGTTTCTGTTAAAAAATTGACCCGGAAAAATCCAACTATGAAAGCGAAGTTTGAAGCGCTGCAGGGGGAGTAGTATTACCTTAGAAACAGGAGTTCCTATGAAAAAAACTTTGAAATTTTCGGATATCTATATTGCATATTTACCACTAGTTGTGTTTCTTCTTAATCTCCTATATGGTCTTTTAAATATTGAAGGGGTAGGTGACTCAGACTCAAGATATAGTTTATTATTTGGTGTTTTTGGCCTTGTTCCAACAGTCTTAGGCTACGGAATTAGCTTTTTAGCCAATCTTATTGTAGGTATAACTTATGTGATAAAGGCAAAAAATCGAACGAAATGTCTGATTGCATTCCTATTGATTGGCAATATTTTTTTAGCAATTTTTCTGATGTTTGTGCTAAGATTTAAAATGATCGTTTCCTTTGACTTTATAAAAGATATTGACCTTTGGAGTTTCATTTTTTCATTATTTTTATTTCCGTATTTAGATTGGATTTATCAAAAGGTTGAGTACAATCAAAAAGTGAGTAGATTTGTAGTCATTATAGTATTAGCGGGAACTCTTTCTCCATTTCTAGGCAGTGAAATTCAAACTTACTTGAGAAATAATGCCAAAGTACAACAATTACAAGAGTTTTATCATTCTAGGGATTTGAACTACGAATTAACACTTAAGTCTTCATACTATGATAGTAATATTTCCGATGTAGGTGTCTTTGATGTTTTCGATAAGGGAGTTACCATAAAAGTGGGTGCTAAGTACACGCGTCAAAAATTGAAATATGTTACTTTCATTGATCAAGACTACGGCCTAAAGGAATTTATAAAAAATGCTGTTTCAAGTGATGAAGCTCAAATAGTTCTAAAAGATTTTAGGTCAGTAGTAGAAGATGCTATTAAAAAGAAAGGTTATGATTTATCTGTATTTGATGCTGAAGATCAACCATTAGCTAGCCCAGGTTTTCAAATATCACGTTCATTTAGAGTCACTTCTTTTATTAAAGAAAAAGCAGTTCAAAATCAAAACTCATCTAGTCCAGAAAAACAAGCATTTGGAGGATATGCAGCAATTTCTCTTAAAGACTATATGAAAGAGGGAGCCCTTCGTTTATGTTTAACACTTAGTGAACGTGACAAATTGAAGTTAGATGACATTGATTTTTCAGGACTCTCCGATGGACACTACATGATCAATAATGAATATTTTATAGTGAACAACGGAATGTATACAATAGTTGAAGATGAAGGTGATTTTGAAAATTTTTTACAGAGAGAATCTAGTAAACAATTTTATTTGGAGGATTTTTATAAAATTGAAAAGCTTAATTAAATTATTAGCAAATAAAGATGTAAAATTTCTTTATAATATTTGTATTCGATTATCTACATATTTATTAGTTGTTGCAGTTTATATAGCAATTTTGGGTTTGTTTTTATTGTTTAAACAGAATATTATTGCAGTACGTTATCTGTTATTTTTGTCGGTATTATTTATAGTTATTGGCATCTTTTTAAATTTATTGACATGGAAAGTTCTTCTATATTGGAAGGTGGTTTTGATTGATTTTAAGAAATATCAATTTTTCTTTGAATACAATGTTAGTCATTCCAATAAGTTTAATAAGAAATTTAATGAAGTAAGTTTTGAATTAATCACAGGAGAATTATCTTACCTCAGAGGAGATTTTTTATTATCACTTAGTCAATATTCAAATATCAATCTTTCTAATATTTCTAAAAAAAATAGAAAAATATTTGAATTGAAGAAATTATATTATAATTTTCTATCTTCTATCCATATTCAAGATGAGCAAAATATTGCTTTCTTTGAGGAACAATTGTCCAAGGCGCCAGATTCGAAAGATGGTAAGGCTAAACTCGTTGCTAAAGCTCAAGCCATAAAAGATATTGTGTTCAATAAAGAAGCGAACGACTACTTCGACACCACCGAACCAGAAAATAAATTAGCTCGAATCATGTTCTCTTATTACGGAGCTCTCAATGCTCAGCTAAAAGGTGATGAAGAACGTACCCGTAGTCTGTTTGAAAGTATCGCCCATGAAAATCCAGAACTCTTTTGTGTACAGGAAGCGAAGAAATATTTAGGAAGTAATAATGTTTCCTAGTACCTTTCGTTTAAATTAAGTAAAAGAGAGTAACCAGGTCAAACAAGACTACGCAACAGTTAAAACTACTAATGAGACGGGGGTAAGAACGATAGATCATCTCACTCAAATTTTTAATACAACTGGTGAGGTAGTTAGTGGTACTTTTAATACAACTGGTGAGGTAGTTGGTATTGCTTTTAATTGGGTTGTAGAGCATCCTAAGGAAGTAGTAATTGGAGTTGTAGTAGCTACTGCATTCTTCTTTGGCGGGGACTTGTCACAGCTGGAGGTGCTTTACTAGCTTATTTAGCTAGTTTGTTTGTATAAATTAGTTTGTAATTTTTTATAGGAGTTTTTTATGTTAGATAATATTTCTAAGAATATCTCGAATTGGTCATCAATTCGAATCTGCAGTATACTGGAGGTTTTTATTTTATTTTATCTACGTTGGACAATTATTGCAACAGCACTTAGTTTATTATTCGTAAAATCAACCGTCGTTACTACATTATTGCTCATATTTCTAACATTACTGACTATTATCGTTGTAATAACTCATTTTTTAGTAAATCACGTTGCAGAAGTTATTTTATACGAGCAAGTGAATTTTATAAAATATATTTCTCTTTTAACTGAAACTTATGAAAGGCGGCCTGATAATAAAACAGGGAATTTAAATGCCTTAAATCTGGGTTTAGCTAGGTGTGCTTTCTATCAAGGGAATTTTAGTGAGGCAATCCAATATGCTGAACGAATAAGAGTTACAAGTTCTAAATTGAATTTGAAACGTATTTATGAACTAAACATCGTATTTATAG
>NZ_CAKAKP010000018.1:0-18068 GCF_916700555.1 Streptococcus sp. Marseille-Q5112 | reverse complement strand
TATGATGGTATCGTTCGTGTAACATCAGACGATGCACTAGCACTCGGCCATGAAATTGGTGGAAAAGAAGGATTCCTTGTTGGTATTTCTTCAGCTGCAGCTATCTACGGAGCAATTGAAGTTGTCATAACTCAGTATCCTTTTCTTTTATTTTGACAACTTAGTTACCTTTAAAAGCATCCACCATTGTTTGAAATTCTTCATTGGAAAGAGTAATTCCCTTGCCCATTTTAGTGTGGTCTGGACTCCAAGCACGAATATCAAACTTTGCAGGGGCACCATTAAAGCTCACACGGTTGATTTCCTTGGTCCAACCTTTTTCGTTTTCAGAAAGAGTCAACAAGTGCTCTTCGATTTCAAATGTAAATTCTGCCATTTTCTTCTCCTTTTTTAGCTTTCATTAGTTTATTCGTAAAATCTTGTAGATTTAAGGAAAATTTTATATAATATTGATATAAAAGAAGGGAGGCCACTATGAGACATAAATTCCAGCAAGTTCTAGATAAAATACATGACTTTTTAAATGGACATGACCAACCAGACCAGACTGAAAGCAACTCCCTTACAGCCACTATTGAAGAGGCTATCCAGAAACAAACCGCTGTTCACCTTATCTTGTCTGAGACAAGTTTTACAGGTGACATCATCAAATACGATCAACAGCGCCAGCAAATTATCGTGAAAAATTTTGCCAAAAATGTGACCCGTATTATCCGTATAAGCGATATTCAACGCCTGCGATTTGTCCCTTCAACTGTCCAAACAGCCCAAAAAAATAGATTTAAGAAAGAGTGAGATGTAGTTACTTCATCCCACTCTTTTTTCTTAACGAACTTGTTCAAAATGTAAATGAACCGCGATATGATCTCCATAACCACTTCTTTCCAAGTCACGTTGTAGACGATAGGAAATGTAGTGTTCTGCGATGGTAATGTAACCTGCTCCCAGTAAACGATGTTCAACCATAGACTGAATCATGCTAATAGTGGCACGTTCTACCTTTGCATCTTCCAAGTCCAAAACCACTTTCTTAGTGACTTGTGCAAGGTTTTGACGCAAATCATCTGTCAATACATAGACAGTCTGGGCTGCCTTTAAGATAGCTTGGTAAATCTTATCTGGATTAAATTCAGCAATTTCTCCATCACGTTTGATTACTTGCATAGGTTTCTCCTTTATTCTATGTTTTCTTTGATTTCTGCCAGCATTTTTTCTTCTTCTGCTGTCAGTTGATAATGTTCAAGCAAATCTGGTCTGCGCTCGTAGGTTTTCTTTAAACTCTCATACAATCGCCACTGACGAATTTTTTCATGGTGCCCGCTCATCAGAACATCTGGCACGACCATACCTCGATAATCATAGGGACGTGTGTACTGAGGATATTCAAGAAGGCCTGAAGAAAAACTATCATCTTGGTGGCTAGACTCCTTGCCAATCACTTCTGGAATCAGGCGTACCGTAGCATCAATCATGGTCATAGCCGCCAACTCTCCACCAGTTAAGACATAGTCACCTAGGGAAATCTCATCTGTCACCAAAGCCTTAATACGCTCATCATAACCTTCGTAGTGCCCACAAATAAAGATTAGTTCATCTTCTTGAGCCAAATCCTCAGCGTAAGTCTGATCAAATTTCTTCCCTGCAGGATCAAGGAGAATCACGCGCGGATTTTTCTTTTCAATAGTGTCAAAGGCATCGAAAATAGGTTGCGCGCGGAGCAACATCCCCTGTCCGCCTCCGTATGGCTCGTCATCTACATGGCGAGCCTTTTCAGCATATTCTCGAAAATTATGATACTGGATATCCAAGAGCCCTTTTTCACGAGCCTTTCCAACGATTGAGTGCTGTAGCGGAGAAAACATCTCTGGAAAGAGGGTTAAAATATCAATCTTCATCGTCTAACCCTTCTAAGATTTCCACATCGACGCGATTATTCGGAATATCAACATTGAGAACCACTGGCGGGATATATGGTAAAAGCAAATCACGTTTGCCTTTTCGCTTGACCACCCAGACATCGTTGGCACCTGGTTGTAAGATTTCCTTGATGGTTCCAATCAAGTTATCACCCTCATAGACTTCCAAACCGATAATCTCGTGATAGTAGAATTCACCATCGTCTAGATCGTTCAAATCTTCCTCAGTGACCTTGAGACTGTATCCTTTGTACTTTTCGATAGCGTTGATATGGTACATATCTTTGAATTTAATGATGTCAAAGTTCTTCTGTTTACGGTGGCTAGCAATAGTTACTGTTTGAACAAACTGATCTTTTTCATCAAACAAGGCCAGCTCAGCACCTTTTTTAAACCGTTCTTCTGCAAAATCCGTCACAGACAAGACTCGCATCTCACCCTGCAAACCCTGCGTATTGACGATTTTCCCAACATTAAAGTAGTTCATCTTGTCTCCTGTACTCTATTTCTTTCCATCTTATTCGGACAATTCTCGAATAATAGTCACAATTTTTTCTGATTCGGACCATTGTAAATAATGGTGATTCCCTCCTAAAATGAGTTTAGTATTGGAAGTCCAATATTCTGATTCTCTGTACTCTTTTTCTCTATAAGCCTGACAAAAAATAAATACAGGGACATGAGATTGTATCGATACATTCTCAAAATCTTCCTCAGTAATCTCTCCAGATATCTGAAATCCTGTATCTTGATTTTCCAACTCTGACCCTTTTTCTTGCATTAATTCCCAGATTTCTTTATTAGTTTCAGGGCTAAATGTCTCTTGAGTTAAGTTCTTAAAATAAAGTTCAGGACCAAATTCTTCAATCAGTCTCATTTGCTCTTCCATTTCTGGATAGGGATCTTCTGAAAAATCAGCAAACATGACGTTTTTAGTTGTCGGTTCCATTGCTACTAAAGCCTGACACTTAATTGGTTTCTTGAGCAATTTACAAGCTAAAATTCCACTCAAACTATGTGCACAAAGTATGTATTCAGAAATCGCCAATTCTTCAAGTACTTTATAAACCGCATCTGCAAGATTATCTAGATTTTTTCCAGCTTGGTCATGAATCGGACTCCTACCTGTGTTCGGAAAATCAATTGTCAAATAACCAATTGTAGGAGGAAGTTTTTCAAGTATAAGTGAAAAATTTTCATAACTTGGTAGCAAACCTGCGCCACTTAAACAAACTAGCATTTTCTTTTGCTTTTGATAAGTAACAGAGAGACTACCAATTTCTGTAGATACTTCAATCCTCTTCATAAAGAAATCCACTCGTTCTATATAATGAATTATTAAAAACCCTTATCCTTTATTTTATCACGTTCCAAAGATTTTCTCAAGTTGGATAAATCTCATCTTACAAAGCTACTACTTCTTCAAAAAATTCACCAACTATCTGATTAAACTCTTTAGGATGGTCATTCATCGGTTGGTGTTTGCTATCTGAAATCGTTACTTGACGCGCATTGGGATTTAAGTCAATGATACTATCGTAGATCATTTTTAGGTGTTTGGGAAAATCGTGTTCGCCTCTTACTAATAGCATAGGAGGATTGCCATGATAACCTTCTATCTCATGGACAGCCATAAAACCTGTGATTCCAAGGTTCAAAAAAACATCTCGCCCAGTTTCTATAATGGCCGTCTTGACTAATTCTCTTGTGATAGGATTATCTGTACACATTTTTGAGTTCTTATCTGCAATCACCTTCCAAGGAATCGTTTTGTACATAAGGGAACTATATTTTATACGATTTCTCTCTTTATCTGATAGGTAACGATGCTGTCCCCAACTATCTACCATGACCAAGGCTAGAACTCTTTCTGGATGGCGATAGGTGTACTCTTGAAGTGGATTCCCTCCCCAAGAATGTCCGACCAATATCACCTTATCCAACTGGAAATAGGACAAAATAGCATCTACATCTTGAACAGCGCCTTCTAAGTCAGGTAGGCCAACTTTCATAGGTGATTCACCCTGTCCTCTAACATTGACAAAGTAGAGGTCAAATCCTTCAAAAGCATCATACTGGTGGGCCCACATCTGACTACGTCCACAAGCTCCATGATAAAAAATAATGTGGCCTTTATTTGTGTTTCCAGAACGATGATAAACAACCAAGTCACAATCTAATACTGGTATAGTGTGACGTATCAAAGTCTCGGGTTTTCTGTTATAAAAAGCAATAGCTTCAGCTATATCATTTTGCTTCATTTTTAAACTCTCTCTTCTTTATCCTAGTATTATTCTTTTTATCTATTTTATCATGCTATATTAAAATCATCATTTTCTAAACTTAAATCCATTAAAAATTTTGAATCTTCTGTATCATTTAGATAAAGAAAAAGACTGCTAAGCAATCTTTACTTTTTTCTCATCAGATTCATTCCTAAAATTCCAGTAATAATCATAGTGGCTCCTATCACATGGTAACTATAAATTGGTTCATGGAGGATAAGAGCTCCGGCTAGAATGGTCAAAACTGTTCCAAGATTTCCAAATACACTGACGGTTGATGCTCCAAGTCGAACAATAGCATAGATAGAGAGACTACCAGTAACGATAGAAGCTAGAATTCCCAAATAGAGAATTGAAAGCAGATAAGATACCTGTCCAAGTGGCGCAAAGTAAGCTAATATGTTCCCCTCTAGATAGTGCGAGGTCAGACTCAGCGTATTAAAGGTGACGAAGCCAACAAATATCACAACAGCTGTCATATCCATAGCCCGATAGCGTCCTCCTTTGAACTTGCTGAGGATATTGTTTATTGCATTGGCGAGAACCGATCCCAACATCAAGAAAAAGCCAAAGCTAGCAGTCTCAGTACCAAGGTTAGTTCCTTTACTAAGGAAGATGAAAACTACTCCTGCTACGGATAAAAATAAAAAGAACTTTTGAAGCAAGCTTGTCTTTTCCTTGAGAAAGGCTGATGCTAAAAGGAGCGTAAAAATCGGGACAAGAGCCTGTAGAATTCCCGCTTCAGAAGACGATATATACTGTAAAGCAAAGGATTGAAAAATAAAAAAGAAAAGCGGATAGAAAAGACTCATAGGAAGAATAGAAAGAATATCTTTTCTACTTAAACTCACTTTGATAAGTTTGGTTTGATGAAGAACGACCATTACTAAAGCTGCGATTGTATAGCGATGCGCTAAGTTTGTGAGAGGACTGGCATAGCCTAAAGCAATCTTAGTAAATAAAAAAGAAAATCCAATGATTGCTGAAAAGGATAAGGCTGCTAGGTAAGCTTTTGTTTTCTCGTTCATAGACTGTTACTCCTTTTAAAAATAGCTATTCTCAAGATTGATTGACTAGAATTCTTTGAGACTGTCTTTCCATTGTAGCATAGTAAAATGCTAGATGCATTTCTAGGATTGGTTTTTTATGCCTATTTTCACCGTTTATCTTTTTCATTGCCTAAAAAGGACTCTACTAGTCTAGTCTGCCTTTCTCGTTCTTGTCTCACAAGTTCCAACTTATCTGCCTCTTGGAGATTCCTTACTTTGATAATATAAACTGCCAATTTCATTGTTTTCTATGTTACTAGCTAGGCCAATATAGGTGAAATCTTCTTTATAAGAAAAAAATCATTTCTTATTCTCTTTGAAATTCTCTAAAAATCCTTCCAAATCTCGTTCATGCTGATATTTTATAGCCGCCTTTTTATCTTTTTCAAAAATGATCTTGGTTAGATCTATGTCGTTGATGGCCGCAATTGCGACAGTGTAGTGAATGATATCAGCCAGTTCTTTTGCTAGTTCCTCGTTAGAATCCTGAACGCCCTTTTTTCTACCAGAACGACCATTCAAAACCTCAGCTACTTCTCCGACTTCCTCCACTAGCATGATAAAAATACCTTACTCAGTCCGAGACTGCTGGTAATGTTCGAGTAAGTAGTCTTGTAATTGTCTAAACGTTCAATCTTTCATCTTCTATTCATCACAAAAAAGAAAAAAAGCGAGACATCCGTCCCGCCCTTCTTATTTTTCGTCAATAACGATTCTTACTTTTTTGTCTTCAGTTGGGACAGAGTAGACAATCGTTCTTATCGCAGAAATAGTGCGACCCTTACGACCGATTACACGACCCACATCACTTTGATCAAGATCCAAATGATATTCCAAAAACTCTGGTGTATCTTCAATCTTGATAGTTAAGGCATCTGGTTGTGAAATCAAGGGTTTCACAATCGCAATAATGAGATTTTCAATCGTATCCATCTGTCAACCTACTTTAAACTTATTTTGAGAATTTAGAATCGTGGAATTTTTTCAATACGCCTTCTTTTGAAAGGATGTTACGTACTGTATCTGAAGGTTGAGCTCCATCAGCCAACCATGCAAGAACGCGGTCTTCTTTCAAAGTTACTTGGTTTTCAGCAACAAGTGGGTTGTAAGTTCCAACTGTTTCGATGAAACGTCCGTCACGTGGTGAACGTGAATCTGCTACGTTGATACGGTAGAAAGGTTTTTTCTTAGAACCCATACGAGTCAAACGGATTTTAACTGCCATTTTTAAAGTCTCTTTTCTTATTTTTTATTTCGGTGAAATAGCTAAGCTATTTAGCACATGTTCTATTATAGCAGATTTCTGGCAGGTGTCAAGAAAAAAACTTGACAGACTATAAAATTTTTAAACCATTTAGAAATTTGTTATATTTTTAAAGAAAAATCAGAAAGAGAATGTCATGAATGCTATTCTAGAAACATTTTATAAAGACCATCAAGTCAAGCCATTCATCTCTCCTAAACGTGATTTGGATGCTTGGCTCCTAAATCCTAAGCCTGTTCCCAAGAGAAATATGGATTATTAGCAGATGATTTGCTGGTAAGTGATATCATTCTACTATGGAGAATCAACTTTGGCACTTTTACCACCGAAACCTGGTTCCCTAAATACTTTGAATACACTTATGGCATTGATGCACCTAAGCATCTAAAAACTCTGGTGGAAAAAGGTTATGCTGGCATTGAAACAGCTTTTGAGTCACTTGACCATCTGAATGCTACTATGAAAAAGAATATCCTTAAGAAGAATGGGGTTACTGGCCTTTCTAAAATGAAGATTGCAGATTTGGATCAAGCCCTTCATAACCATTTTTCAGAAGAGGAATTAGCTGGTCTCTTTTCGATTCGCGGTTATAAAATAACTCCAAAAGGAAAGCACATACTGGAACATACCAGGACATTGTTGACCGTCATCCAAAGAAAAATCTCTAAGCAAGCTACTTTCTGGTTGGCTCCTCTAAAACTACCTTGTCACTAACATTTGAAATCCACTTCCTTTTAGGGTACAATGGTAGAAATGAATTTTTGAGAGGAATAGAATGAAAAAACTAGCAACCCTTCTTTTACTGTCCACTGTAGCCCTAGCTGGATGCAGCAGCATCCAACGCAATCTGCGTGGTGATGATTATGTTGATTCCAGTCTTGCTGCTGAAGAAAGTTCCAAAGCAGCTGCCCAATCTGCCAAGGAGTTAAACGATGCTTTAACAAACGAAAACGCCAATTTCCCACAACTATCTAAAGAAGTTGCTGAAGACGAGGCTGAAGTGATTCTCCACACAAGTCAAGGAGATATCCGTATCAAACTCTTCCCTAAACTCGCTCCTTTAGCGGTTGAAAACTTCCTCACTCATGCCAAAGAAGGCTACTATAACGGCATTACCTTCCACCGTGTCATCGATGGCTTCATGGTTCAAACTGGAGATCCAAAAGGGGACGGTACAGGTGGTCAGTCCATCTGGCATGACAAGGATAAGACAAAAGACAAGGGAACTGGTTTCAAGAACGAGATTACTCCTTATCTCTATAACATCCGTGGTGCTCTTTCTATGGCTAATACTGGTCAACCAAACACCAATGGTAGCCAGTTCTTCATCAACCAAAACTCTACAGATACCTCTGCTAAACTCCCTACAAGCAAGTATCCAAAGAAAATCATCGAAGCCTACAAAGAAGGGGGAAATCCTAGTCTAGATGGTAAGCACCCAGTCTTTGGTCAAGTCATTGATGGTATGGATGTTGTAGATAAGATTGCTAAAGCCGAAAAAGATGAGAAAGACAAGCCAACTACTGCTATTACTATCGATAGCATCGAAGTGGTGAAAGACTACGATTTTAAATCTTAAAAACCAAAAAATACAGTATCCACATTCGATACTGTATTTCTTTTACTCTCATTCTTAAGTTAAATTATTAAAATCCCAGATTTGGTCCATCCAGCCTTCATAAAAGTCTGGTTCGTGGCAGACCATAAGGATAGATCCCTTGTATTCTTTGAGAGCACGTTTGAGTTCATCCTTGGCATCCACATCCAAATGGTTGGTCGGCTCGTCCAGCACTAAAACATTGTTTTCACGATTCATCAAGAGACAGAAACGAACCTTGGCTTGTTCCCCACCTGACAAGACCTGAATTTGGCTTTCAATATGCTTGGTTGTCAGACCACAACGGGCAAGGGCTGCACGGACTTCTGCTTGGTTAAGTGCAGGAAAGGCATTCCAGACAGCCTCTAGTGGTGTTTGACGATTGCCACCTTCTACTTCCTGCTCAAAATAACCAAGTTCTAGGTAGTCTCCACGTTCAACTTCCCCAGCGATTGGCGGGATAATTCCCAAAAGAGACTTCAAGAGAGTTGTTTTCCCGATACCATTTGCCCCGATAATAGCAACCTTTTGATTACGTTCAAAGGTAAGATTTAAAGGCTTGGTCAGAGGACGGTCATAACCAATCTGCAAATCCTTGGCTTGGAAGATAAAGCGCCCTGGCGTACGAGCTGGTTTGAAATCAAAGGATGGTTTTGGTTTCTCACTTTGCAGTTCGATAATATCCATCTTATCGAGTTTCTTTTGACGGGACATGGCCATGTTTCGTGTTGCAACACGCGCTTTGTTTCGAGCGACGAAGTCCTTGAGGTCGGCAATTTCTTTCTGCTGACGTTCGTAGGCTGCCTCTAGCTGAGATTTCTTCATAGCATAGACTTCTTGGAACTGGTAGTAGTCACCAGAGTAACGCGTCAGCTGTTGATTTTCCACATGATAGACAATATTAATAACATCATTGAGGAATGGAATATCGTGTGAAATAAGGACAAAGGCATTCTCATAGTTTTGGAGATAGCGCTTGAGCCAATCAATATGCTCAGCATCCAAATAGTTGGTCGGCTCGTCCAAAAGCAAGATATCGGGCTTTTCAAGGAGGAGTTTAGCCAAAAGTACCTTGGTTCTTTGCCCACCTGACAAAGAGGTTACATCCGTATCCATGCCAAAGTCCATGACACCAAGGGCACGCGCTACTTCATCAATCTTAGCATCCAAGGTATAGAAATCACGACTCTCCAAACGGTCTTGAAGTTCTCCCACTTCTTCCATGAGAGCATCAACATCTGATCCGTCTTCAGCCATTTCCATATAAAGGTCATTGATACGGGCTTCAGCTTTGAATAGCTCATCAAAGGCCGTACGGAGAACATCGCGTACCGACTGCCCTTCAGCAAGGACGGAGTGCTGATCCAAGTAACCAGCGGTCACATATTTGGACCACTCAACCTTCCCTTCATCTGGCAGCATTTTACCAGTCACAATACTCATAAAGGTTGATTTCCCTTCACCATTGGCACCAACCAGACCGATATGTTCCCCCTTGAGGAGACGGAAGGACACATCTTCAAAAATTGCACGGTCACCAAAACCGTGACTCAGATTTTTAACTTCTAAAATACTCATTTTAATTCCTTATCTTGTTTTTATGTAATTGTTTATAGAGAAGCCAAGCCAGATAGCCACCCAAGGTATTGGTCCACAAATCATCCATTTCAAAGACGCGATTAAAATCAAAGAAAAAGTCCAAGACTAACTGCGTACACTCGATTCCAAGACTCACTAGAAAACTAAAAAAGAGCACTTTTCTTGTTTTCCGCAAGTTTGGAAGGAGATAAAGGAGTTGGAACACCAAAGGAAAAAGCAAGAAGACATTAAGGATGTTTTGTAGAAAAATCCAATATAATTGTCCAATGTCACTCACTTGGCCCAGTTTCCAGAAAGAATTGAAAGGAGTCAAAAGAAAAACCAGGCGTCCAAGATGTTGAATACCTGGAGTTTCCACTCCCACAGGAGAATGTTCTTGAGGAGTAAAGCAAAAGTAGATGATACAAATACTATATAGAATAACTCCCCAGACCAAAACATGATTATAAGTTTTCTTCATCATTAAGGATTGACTGCTGCGACTGCTTTCTGGCGGTCACGTTTCATTGTATTAGAACGCAATTGTCCACAAGCTGCATCAATATCAGTACCATGCTCTTGACGAACAACACAGTTAACACCTTTTTTCTTAAGTGTATCATAGAAGGCCAGGACGCGCTCTTTAGGACTACGGCTATATTGGTCATGCTCACTAACTGGGTTATAAGGAATCAAGTTTACATAAGACAATTTCTTGATATTCTTGAGCAATTCAGCCAATTCCAAGGCTTGTTCTACACCATCATTAACTTCATTGAGCATGATATACTCAAAGGTCACACGGCGATTGGTTGTTTCGATATAGTACTCAATAGCCGCAAAGAGTTTTTCAATCGGAAAGGCACGGTTAATCTTCATGATGCTTGAGCGCAGTTCATTATTAGGTGCATGAAGGGAAACGGCAAGATTGACCTGAACTCCTTCATTAGCAAAATCACGAATTTTATGGGCCAAACCTGAGGTTGAAACCGTAATGTGACGAGCACCGATGGCCATTCCTTTGTCATCATTGATAGTACGAACGAAATTCAAGACATTGTTGTAATTATCAAATGGTTCACCGATACCCATGACAACAATATGGCTGACGCGTTCGTCCTGACCACGCTCATCAAAGTACTTCTGAACCAGCATGATTTGCGCTACGATTTCACCGTTATTGAGGTCACGTTGCTTCTTGATCAAGCCAGAGGCACAGAAGGTACAACCGATATTACAGCCGACCTGAGTGGTCACACAGACTGACAAACCATAGTGTTGACGCATGAGTACAGTCTCAATCAACATACCATCAGGCAATTCAAAGAGATATTTTACAGTACCATCAGCAGACTCTTGAACGATACGCTGTTTCAAGGGATTGACCACAAACTGGTCATTAAGCTTAGCAATCAAATCTTTTGACAGGTTGGTCATCTCTTCAAATGACTGGACACGTTTACGGTAGAGCCATTCCCAGATTTGATCTGCACGGAATTTCTTTTCTCCTTGCTCTAAAACCCATTCCTGCATGGTTTGACGTGTTAAACTATAAATTGACGGTTTCATTTCTTCTCCTTATTCTCTACTCACTTCTGACGAATGACAAAATGACGTTGCCCCTTGTCCTCTTTCTGAGAATGCTGGTCTTTCTGACGACGTCTATTTTTCTTATCTGCATTCGGTTTTCGTTTTGTTTGAGCCGGCTTCTTTCCTTTTCTAGAAGGTGTTTCTTCTTCCTTCTTACGCATTTTCTTGTCAAATGATGCTCGCTTAGGGGCTTCATTTTCTAAGACAAAATAGGCACAACCATAACTACAATACTCTAAAAGGTAGTCTTGTAAACGACTGATTTTTTCAAGTTTTTCTTCTGTTCGATCATCCTTGTAAAAACCTCGTAGGCGAAGCTGTTCGTTGCTCCAATCTCCCACGATATAATCAAACTTGGTTAAGACTTCTGAAAAACGCTGATTAAAAGTCGTCACATCAAAAGCTTCCTTGATATTTTCCACCAAGGAAAAAGCTATCCCTTCCGTTTCAACCTTGTCCCCATGTAAATGGAACTCAGGACCAGGAAACTTGTTATAGTTGTATAATTCAGGTGCAATTTCTTTTCGCATAGATATCCTTTTTCCACGATTACTTAATACTTTATTCTACCATAATTTCTAGCAGTTAGCACGTTTCTCATAAAAATGAAAAAAGTCTGACGATTTCGTCAGACCAGAATCATATAACCTAAAAAAGAGAAGAACAATTCTTCCCTCCATATACCATTATTTAGCAGCTGCGTACAATTCATCTACTTTGTTCCAGTTGATGACTGAGAAGAAAGCTTTGATGTAGTCAGGACGCACGTTGCGGTATTTCACGTAGTAAGCATGTTCCCAAACGTCCAAGCCCAAGATTGGTTTTTTACCTTCTGAAATTGGTGTATCTTGGTTTGCTGTTGAAGTCACTTCAAGTTTACCTTCTTTGTTAACAACCAACCATGCCCATCCAGAACCGAAGCGAGTTGTAGCTGCTGCTGTAAAGGCCGCTTGGAATTCTTCAAATGAACCAAATGTTGCATCTATTGCTGCTGCAAGTTCTGCTGATGGAGCTGTTTTTTCAGGAGTCATCAATTCCCAGAAAAGAGCGTGGTTCAAGTGTCCACCACCATTGTTGATAAGTGCTTGACGGATATCAGCTGGGATAGATTCTACATCAGCAAGCAAGGCTTCAAGGTCTTCACCGATTTCAGGGTGTTTTTCAAGAGCTGCATTAGCATTGTTGACATAAGTTTGATGGTGTTTGTCATGGTGCAAGTGCATTGTTTCCGCATCGATGTATGGTTCCAAAGCGTCGTATGCATATGGAAGATCTGGTAAGATAATAGCCATCTGTAATACCTCTTTTTCTTTCTATATGAAAATGATAACGCAAACATTCACTTTTTTCAAGTTTTTTGCTTATAGATGAAAAAATCACTGAAATACTTTTTAATAATACTCTTCGAAAATCTCTTCAAACCGCGTCAACGTCGCCTTGCCGTAGATATAGTTACTGACTTCGTCAGTTTCATCCGCAACCTCAAAAACATGTTTTGAGCTGACTTCGTCCGTCTTATTTACAACTTCAAAGCAGTGCTTTGAGCAACCTGCGGCTAGTTTCCTAGTTTGCTCTTTGATTTTCCTTGAGTATAAAATAAGTAAATCACTAAGAAACCCACGACAAAATAATATTGACGCGGGTTATAGTTTCAAAAAAATGTCAATTGACCTGACTAGCAATCTGTAGGAGTGCCTTTTCAAAAAGGAAACCTTTTTCATAGAGTCCTGTCTTAATCTGATAGTCTGTCTCAATCAAATAAGAAATAGCTTGCTTCAAAAAGTTCAAGGAAAGGCCTCGTGAATCCCTCAACGCAAACTTGATTTGATAGGGATTAGGATTTCGTCCCAGAAAACTGCCTAGACTACTTGCAATCTGAGATTCTGTTTGCCCAGACTCCGACAAAATTTTCACCTGAGTAAAAGTCCGAAATTGTCCTAGCATGACTGCAATCAACTTGATTTCATCTTCCCCTTGCAAGGTCAAATCTCTAACCAGATCTCGCGCCTGGTCCATCTTTTTAGTCAGAATAAACTGAGTTAAATCAAAAATATTGTCCTGCAAGGTCTTGGGAATAGCATTGACAATATCCTCTTCCTCGATAATGGAATCTGCCTTATAAGATTGTAAAAAGAGGAGATTTTTCTGGATTTCGCTAAATTGAAAACCCGACTTGATAAGGAGATTTTCAAAAGAATGATTAGTAAACTGCAGACCCTGTTTCTGACTCCACTTTTGAAAATACTGGCGCAGTTCTTGTTCTTTAGCTTCTACTGCATCAAAAACCTTGGCATCACGCTTCAGTAATTTAACCAACCGTCTTTTGCTATCCAGCTTTCCTTCTGCAAAGATTATCAACTTGGTTGTTGGGGAGGGATTGTCAAGGTATTCCTCAAACGACTTGAGCTCATCATCTGTCAAAAAGCGCTTTTTAGCAGTTGTGATATCGACAAAATGATCTAATATCACGATTTTCTCATCCGCAAAGAAAGGAAGGCTGACCAACTCCAGTTCCACATCCTTGTAAACTACTTCTTTCATATCAAAGTAGGCAAAGTTAAGGTCAGCAGAATCATAGCCAATCTGTTTCAATACTTGACTCTTCATAACTTCAAACTGACCCTGATCTGTCCCTGTAAATAGGCTCAGACTCGGTAAATTTGATAAAGTCAACTTCTGACTTTCTTCAATAGCTAGCATCCTCTCTCCTTTCTTCTGATTTTTCGATTTAATTTAGTCAATATAGCGCAATTTCCCACGGAAATCTTCTAGGTTCTCGTACCCTTTTTCCACCATGATAGCTTTTAGTTCATTGGTAATACGTTCGAAAGCAACGACGCCTTCTTTGTGAAGGGTGGTTCCCACCTGTACCATACTTGCTCCACAGAGGATGTGTTCAAAGGCATCACGACCAGTCAGAACTCCTCCTGTTCCGATGATTTGGATTTGAGAATTTAAACGTTGATAAAAGGCATGAACATTCGCTAGAGCAGTCGGTTTGATGTACTCCCCACCAATGCCACCGAAACCATTTTTAGGACGAATAACGACAGACTCATCTTCTATATAAAGGCCGTTTCCGATAGAGTTGACGCAGTTGACAAACTTGAGCGGGTACTTGTTGAAAATAGCTGCCGCTTGGTCAAAGTGAACAATATCAAAATATGGTGGCAATTTAATTCCAAGAGGTTTGGTGAAGTAGGCAAATACCTCTGCCAAAATCCGGTCTGTTGTCTCAAAATCATAGGCAATCTGAGGTTTACCTGGAACATTTGGACAGGAGAGGTTTAGCTCAGCCAGACCACGAAACTCACTCTCTTGGACTTTTTTCAAGATAGTATGGGTTTCCTCTGGAGACATGCCGACTAGAGATAGGAAGAAAGTTCGGTTTGGCTCTTTTTCCTGTAAATCCAAAAGATAGTCCAAATAATAGTCTAAGCCATTATTCGGTAATCCCATAGAGTTGATAGAACCAAGTGGAACATCTTGATAGCGTGGCTCAGGGTTTCCCTGACGAAAGTCCAAGGTCGCTGTCTTGGTCACAAAAGTTCCTGCCGCTGAGTTTTTAACCCCTTCCAGCTCCTCTATCGTCATACAAGCCACACCTGCTGCATTCATCAAACAATTGTCAAACTCAAAGCCAGCTATTTGTGTTTTCGTTGATACCATGATTCTAATCCTCCAGATTCCTTTTATTGCTAATATTATACCACATTTTCAGATTTTCTCTTTGAGAAAGTAATTTATAAGAAAATCGTTCGTTTTTTATCTATTTTCAAAAAGCCTCAAAACTAAATATCAAAACTAAATTGATAGAATTTTTAGAAAATTTCTGTTTTTTTCTTTACAGTAAAAAAAAATTCTGCTATAATGACACACATAATTAAATTAGAATTTAAGGAGAACGATATGACATCTGCTAAAGAATATATCCAAAGCGTGTTTGAAACTGTGAAAGCTCGTAACGGGCACGAGGCTGAATTCCTCCAAGCTGTCGAAGAATTTTTCAACACTTTAGAACCTGTATTTGAAAAACACCCTGAGTATATCGAAGAAAATATCTTGGCACGTATTACTGAGCCAGAGCGCGTGATTTCTTTCCGTGTTCCTTGGGTTGACCGTGATGGAAAAGTTCAAGTAAACCGTGGCTACCGTGTTCAATTCAACTCAGCTGTTGGACCATACAAAGGCGGACTTCGTTTCCACCCAACTGTAAACCAAGGGATTTTGAAATTCCTCGGATTTGAACAAATCTTTAAAAATGTCTTGACTGGACTTCCTATCGGTGGAGGTAAAGGTGGATCAGACTTCGATCCTAAAGGTAAAACAGATGCTGAAGTGATGCGCTTCTGCCAAAGCTTCATGACTGAATTGCAAAAACACATTGGCCCATCACTTGACGTACCTGCTGGTGATATCGGTGTTGGTGGACGTGAGATTGGTTACCTTTACGGTCAATACAAACGCCTTAACCAATTTGATGCTGGTGTCTTGACTGGTAAACCTCTTGGGTTTGGTGGTAGCTTGATTCGTCCAGAAGCAACTGGTTACGGTTTGGTTTACTATACTGAAGAAATGCTCAAAGCAAATGGCAACAGCTTTGCTGGTAAGAAAGTGGTCATTTCAGGTTCTGGTAACGTTGCTCAATATGCTCTTCAAAAAGCAACTGAACTTGGTGCAACTGTTATCTCTGTATCTGACTCAAATGGGTATGTCATCGATGAAAATGGTATCGACTTCGATCTTTTGGTTGATGTTAAAGAAAAACGTCGCGCTCGTTTGACTGAGTATGCAGCTGAGAAGGCAACTGCTACTTATCATGAAGGTTCTGTATGGACTTACGCTGGAAACTATGACATTGCGCTTCCATGTGCTACTCAAAACGAAATCAACGGTGAAGCAGCTAAACGTTTGGTTGCTCAAGGAGTTATCTGTGTATCTGAAGGTGCCAACATGCCAAGCGACCTTGATGCCATCAAAGTTTACAAAGAAAATGGTATCTTTTACGGACCTGCCAAAGCTGCCAACGCTGGTGGTGTAGCCGTTTCAGCCCTTGAAATGAGCCAAAACAGTCTTCGTCTCTCATGGACTCGTGAAGAAGTTGATGGACGTCTCAAAGACATCATGACAAACATCTTCAACACAGCTAAAACAACTTCAGAAACATACGGTCTTGATAAAGACTACCTTGCAGGAGCTAACATTGCTGCCTTTGAAAATGTAGCAAACGCTATGATTGCACAGGGTATTGTTTAAGATTCATTTGCTTAATCCTCAATCGCTACGATTGGGGATTTTTATGTTGAATCCAAAAAACTCACCATTAACAGTGAGTTTTAACTTCAGAATTTATTTTACTTTCATTAGGGCAGATGACAAACATTCAACAATTTCATCAACTACTTCATCTATGTTTATAGTTCCTTCATCATTCAACATCATGGGAATAAGATAAGAAAAACTCAATGCTAAGATGTAACGAACAATTCTTTCATTTGACCAATTTAGAATAAGTCCTTTTTCTTTAAATTGATTCAAAACCGGGCTAATTGGTTCTATTATAGATTGAACAATAATATTTCCTAACTGGATAGAAAGATTTTTATTGATAAAAGAACGCCCCAAGAGAATTTTAACATGCATTTGATTCTCCTGAATCAAAAAGAGCCTATCTCTGACAATATTTTTTAAAAAGAAGGGAAAAGTTTCTTGATCTACTGTGAATTTTTTTTCTGAGAAATCTTCAATCACTTCTGGAATAACCTGTTCTAGAAAAGTAGATAAAATGGCTTCTAAAATACCTTCCTTTGTTTTAAAGTAACTAAAAACAGTTCCTTCTGACACTCCAGCGTGTTCGGCAATAAGGCTGGACGTTGTATTTTCGAATCCAATTTCTGAGAATAATTTTAAGCTTGATAATAATACTCGACGTTGTTTCAAGCTCAAGTTGCTAGCTTCTAACGTCTGAGCATACTTTTGTTCTAAACTTTCCATCGCTAGCACCTCTCTTCTACTCTCTTACTTTTACGACTTTTTTGCCTCGACTGTGTCCCATTTTCAGACTACGATAGGCTTCTCTAACTGACTTTAGAGAAAAGTCATACACTTGATCAATTTTCAGCTGAACCTTCCCTTCTGAGACCATTTCAGATAAAGTGCTAAAATCATCGTATGTAGAATGTCTTGGGCCAGTAAACTGAGCACCTTTTATCATAACATAGGGTGAAGGTACTAATGTCCCAATAGCTGTTCCCTTCAAACCTAAACTAAAAGCCAATCTAACATAATCAGATCCATAACAATCCAAAAACTTTGTAATAGGCGTTGGACTAGCTGATAGAAGAGCCTTCTTGATATTCTCTTCGTAACTTACTGGTATGGCACCTAAAGACTTCAGATACTCTGCATTTTTCTTACTTGCGATTCCGATCACTGTTGCCCCCTTAGCAACTGCATACTGTACTGCAATACTTCCAATACCTCCTGCTGCAGCTGAAATAACAACAGTATCTCTTGAATTTAAACCGATTCTTCTAAAAGCCCCACCCACAGTTAGAGAAGCTACTCCCATAGTAGCTGCGTGAGTCATGTCGATCATCTCTGGTTTCAATACAATTTCCGATTCATTGACACAAATTTCTGTTGCTAAAGCTCCCCTCTTAGTTCCCAAACCTTCCAATTCCATTGCTCCCCACTTGCGGTCGCTTGAGAAGGGAAGATTAGAGAGCATAGGATAGGCTACTTGGCCTTGGAAACGCTGGCGAATGGCTTGGGCAGTTGGATTTTTAT
>NZ_CAKAKP010000017.1:0-21179 GCF_916700555.1 Streptococcus sp. Marseille-Q5112 | reverse complement strand
TTTCGCGCATGGTGTTGACCACAGACGGACAGATAATGTGATTAGCATCAAGGCGCTTAAACAGGATGGTTTTGTAGAAATTTTGGTGGTAGATAATGGCCGTGGAATGTCGACTGAAAAGCTGGTCAGGCATTACCTCAAGCAAGTGTGGGGGCTATTTTTAGAAGTAAGCATATTATGGCTGTTGGAGATCCTTCTCAAATACAACCAGTACAGACTATGGATAAAAATATTTTAGGATTTTTAGCACAGCACCACAAGATAGACTCTAAATATCTTGTATCATCAACGCAAGAATTGATGGATTCTGCTAGTAGATATGGTTTTAAAAAACAAGATGGGACATGGATAGGACTTCCTCTCTGGGTTCATCGTCGTTCTAGTGATCCGATGTTCAGTATTTCCAATAAAATTTCTTATGATAACTTAATGGTTCAAGGAAAGGAAGAAACTCGAGGTCTGGGAGAATGGTTTGACGTTGGTGGAGGTGCTAAGGATAAATTTGTTCCTGAGCAAGCTGATTATTTGAAAGAAGAGTTGCAGAAAAGACATGAGGAATTTGATGATATTTATGTCATTACTCCTTTTAAAAATGTATCGGTTCAACTAGCAAAAGAACTAGATAAAATCGGTTTTACAAAGCGGGAAAACGGAAAACCTATAAATGTAGGGACGGTACATACTTTCCAAGGAAAAGAAAATAAGATTGTATATTTTGTGCTTGGAGCAGATAATATGAGTGAGGGGGCTGCTCGCTGGGCTGTCTCTGAACCCAATATTTTAAACGTTGCAGCGACTAGAGCTAAAGAAGAGTTTTATATTATTGGGAATAAATCTCTTTACAAAGCCACACAGAGCCCTATTATAAGAGATACTATTGATATTTTAGATGCTTATCAAAGTAGCTTAGAAATTAACTAGAAAGGACAAATACATGTCTAAAGAACTTTCACCTAAATACAATCCAGCCGAGGTTGAGGCTGGTCGTTACCAAAAATGGCTTGATGCTGATGTTTTCAAGCCTTCAGGAGATCAAAAGGCTAAGCCTTATTCAATCGTGATTCCACCACCAAACGTAACCGGTAAACTTCACCTTGGTCACGCTTGGGATACAACTTTGCAAGATATCATTATTCGTCAGAAACGCATGCAAGGTTTTGATACGCTTTGGCTTCCAGGGATGGACCACGCGGGGATTGCCACTCAGGCTAAGGTTGAGGAGCGCTTGCGTGGTGAAGGCATTACGCGTTATGACCTAGGTCGTGAGAAATTCCTCGATAAGGTCTGGGAATGGAAAGACGAATATGCCACTACTATCAAGGAACAATGGGGCAAGATGGGGCTCTCTGTAGACTACTCTCGCGAACGTTTCACCCTTGACGAAGGTTTGTCAAAAGCGGTTCGCAAGGTCTTTGTGGACCTTTACAAGAAAGGCTGGATCTACCGTGGTGAGTTTATCATCAACTGGGACCCAGCAGCTCGCACAGCTCTTTCTGATATTGAAGTTATCCACAAGGATGTCGAAGGTGCCTTCTACCATATGAACTACATGCTGGAAGATGGCTCACGCGCCCTTGAAGTTGCCACAACTCGTCCTGAGACTATGTTTGGGGACGTTGCGGTTGCGGTCAATCCAGAAGATTCACGCTACAAGGACTTGATCGGTAAAAATGTTATCCTTCCAATTGCTAATAAATTAATCCCAATCGTTGGGGATGAGCATGCAGATCCTGAGTTTGGTACTGGTGTCGTAAAAATCACACCTGCCCATGATCCAAACGACTTCTTGGTTGGTCAACGACACAACTTACCACAAGTCAACGTCATGAACGACGACGGAACTATGAACGACTTGGCCTTCGAATTTGCAGGCATGGACCGTTTTGAAGCTCGTAAGGTAGTCGTTGCTAAGCTGGAAGAAATCGGTGCCCTTGTTAAAATCGAAAAACGTATCCACAGTGTTGGTCACTCAGAGCGTACAGGTGTTGTGGTTGAACCACGCTTGTCTACTCAGTGGTTCGTAAAAATGGACCAATTGGCGAAAAATGCTATTGCCAACCAAGACACAGAGGACAAAGTTGAATTCTACCCACCTCGTTTCAATGATACCTTCCTCCAATGGATGGAAAATGTCCACGACTGGGTTATCTCTCGTCAACTCTGGTGGGGCCACCAAATCCCTGCTTGGTACAATGCTGAGGGTGAAATGTATGTCGGTGAAGAAGCTCCTGAAGGTGACGGATGGACTCAGGACGAAGATGTCTTGGACACTTGGTTCAGTTCGGCCCTTTGGCCATTCTCAACCATGGGCTGGCCTGATGTCGACTCAGAAGACTTCAAACGTTACTTCCCAACCTCAACCTTGGTTACAGGTTACGACATCATCTTCTTCTGGGTGTCTCGTATGATCTTCCAATCATTGGAATTCACGGGTCGTCAGCCATTCCAAAACGTCCTTATCCATGGTCTTATCCGTGACGAGCAAGGACGCAAGATGTCTAAGTCTCTCGGTAACGGGATTGACCCAATGGATGTCATCGAGAAATACGGTGCTGATGCCCTTCGTTGGTTCCTTTCAAACGGTTCTGCACCAGGACAAGACGTGCGCTTCTCTTACGAAAAAATGGATGCTTCGTGGAACTTCATCAACAAGATCTGGAACATCTCTCGCTACATCCTCATGAACAATGAAGGATTGACCCTTGAGCAAGCAACTGCCAATGTCGAAAAAGTTGTTAACAAGGAAGCTGGCAACGTTACAGACCGCTGGATTCTCCACAACCTCAATGAAACTATCGGAAAAGCAACTGCCAACTTTGATAAGTTTGAGTTTGGTGTCGCTGGACATATCCTCTACAATTTCATCTGGGATGAGTTTGCGGACTGGTACGTTGAGTTGACTAAGGAAGTCCTTTACAGCGATAATGAAGAAGAGAAAGTCATCACACGCTCTGTTCTCCTTTATACTTTGGACAAGATCCTTCGTCTCCTTCACCCAATCATGCCATTCGTGACAGAGGAAATCTTTGGACAAATCTCAGAAGGCTCTATCGTGACAGCAGAATACCCAACTGTCAATCCAGCCTTTGAAGATCTTGCTGCTCACACAGGTGTAGAAAGCCTCAAAGACTTGATCCGTGCCGTTCGTAATGCGCGTGCGGAAGTAAACGTGGCGCCAAGCAAACCTATCACCATCCTTGTTAAGACAAGCGATAGCGACTTGGAAGCCTTCTTTAACAGCAATGTCAACTACATCAAACGCTTCACAAATCCAGAACACTTGGAAATCGCCTCAACCATCCCTGCACCTGAACTCGCTATGTCAAGCGTCATCACAGGAGCAGAAATCTACTTGCCACTCGCAGACCTCCTTAATGTCGAAGAAGAACTCGCTCGTCTCGACAAGGAACTAGCTAAATGGCAAAAAGAACTGGATATGGTCAGCAAGAAACTCTCTAACGAACGCTTCGTAGCTAATGCCAAACCAGAAGTCGTCCAGAAAGAACGCGACAAACAAGCCGACTACCAAGCCAAATACGACGCGACCGTAGCACGTATTGATGAGATGAAGAAGTTGGTGAAATAAAGGAGGAAATTAAGATGGAAATTAATCATCTAGGTCCTATAAAAAAGGTAGATATTGAGTTATCAGATGGAATGATTTTTATTGGTCCCAATAATTGTGGAAAGACCTATTTAACTTATAGTTTATATGCTATTTTGAACGTAATAAATGATGTTAGATGTAATTTTATAACAGATGAAGTAACTCAGGAATTAATTGATAATGGAACAGTAACATTAGATTTATCCTTGCTAAAAAATAAATTAGCAAATAGTGTACTTAATAATATACATAACATAAATAAAGATGTTTTACCTGAATATTTTAATATTCCATCGAGCAGTTTTAAAGATACAACTGTTAAAATTTCAAGTAAAGAAATATTAGATATTATTGACTTAATTTATTTTAAAGATAAAGAGAAAGTAAGCGAAGCCCTCTTCCTATACAAAAACATTTATTTTGGGTTACGTCCGAAATTTCAAGTGATGAAAAAAATGTAAAATTTAATATTAGTTTTGATTTTATAGAGTCTGAAATTAATAGTTCCCAAATTGATATTGGAAATTTAAAAGATATATTAAATTATTTCACTATTCGAAGATTATTATTCAAAATTAATAATATTCTTTATATACCTGCCGAAAGAAATGGATTAAATGTCTTTAGGAAGGAATTGCTAGCATCTCGTTCTTCTATTTTTGATGGGGGTTCAATAAATAAAAGATCATCAAAATATCCGCGTCCAATTTCTGATTATTTAAACTATTTAAATATGATTGATATTAATAGCTTTTTTGATAATTCTGATTTGGATTTATATAATTTTCTTTCTGAAAATATTATAAAAGGTAAATTCGAAAAAGTGAATGATGATATTTTCTTCCGCCAATTCTATAGAAAAGATAAACGTGGATTAAAATATATTAGAAACAACATTCCTTTCCAAGTAGCATCATCATCTGCAAAATCTTTATATGGGTTAGACATATATTTTGAGCATTTAGTGTCAAATGGAGATATCTTATTCATTGATGAACCAGAAATGAACTTAGATCCTAGTTCCCAAGCTAATATGGCAACTTTTTTAAATCGTTGTATTGAATTTGGAGTCAAAGTAATCATTTCGACTCATTCGTATAATTTAGTTCGAGAATTTGTTAATATTTCATTGAAAGAAGTCCCAGGTAGAATTAATCTATTTGAATATGATGATACAAAAGAAACATTTTGTAAAAAAGACATACAAAAAATTGAGTCACTTCCTATTTTCGATAGAATTCAAGAGAAGTTAATAGATGATTACTATGATATTATTGAACAGATGGAGGATGACAATGACGCTTTCTCAGAAACTATTGGATAATATAAATAGTCTATATGTTTCTCAAAATACTGAAAGAGAAATTATATTAACAGAGAAAATAAGAATTACTCAGTTACAATCCGTATTAGCGGAGATAGTGATGTTATATTAATAAAAAATATTGAAGATTTAAAACAAAAAGATTTACCATACACTTTTGGGCATTTTATGCCTAAAGATTGCGATTATATATTGATACGAGAAAAGAAAAAGAAATATTTTTTATAGAGTTGAAATCAGAGAAGTCAAAAAAATTTAAATGGGAAAAAAACGATATAATGGCTCAATTATGTGCAGGAGAAGAATGGGCTAGACATTTAATTTTTTGTTCCAATCCTGATTTTTATCAATTTGAAGAGTATAGAAAGTATTTTGTCGCAATAAACAAAAAGGATCTAAAGAAATGTTTAATTGAATTAACGGAAGAAAGAAATGGAAGAAAGTTCACATTTTGGAATGGCCGTTCTTTTAATTTATCGGAATTTAAGTAAAATTTCTATAAATAAATTTTGTGGGATGTACAGTATTTATGATATTATAGCTTAGGAAATTGAAACACTTTTGTGTAAACTAAGCTAAAAAGTCAATATTTTAGAAAGCAGGTTACTACATGACAAATTCTGTAAGTTCGAACCGACCTGAGAAGTACAACATTGCGGCTTTCTTCTCAGGTGTTGGGGGAATTGAGTTGGGATTTGAACAAACCAACGAGTTCAGAGTGGTGTATGCCAATGAATTTGATAAGTATGCGCGTCAGACTTATCAGTTAAACCATCCAGATACCTATTTGGATGGTCGTGATATTCACGCTGTTCAGCCAGGGGACATCCCGACTGAGCGCGTGGATGTGATTATGGGAGGTTTCCCTTGTCAGGCCTTTAGTATTGCGGGTTATCGCAAGGGCTTTGATGACGATCGTGGCGATCTTTTCTTTGAATTGCTTCGCATGATTGAGGGCTGCAGACCTCGTGCTATTTTTATTGAAAACGTCAAAAACATGGTCGGTCATGACCATGGCAATACCTTCAAGGTTATTCGTGAAGCCTTGACTGAGAACAACTACTTCATCAAGTGGAAGATTCTCAATGGGAAAGACTATGGAAATATCCCTCAAAACCGTGAGCGTATTTACATTGTTGGCTTTGATACCAAGGAAGCCTATGACTTGTTTGAGTTCCCCGAGGAAATCAAGCTGACTACGAGTCTTCAGGATGTGATTAACTTTGGTGATAAGCTAGACGAGGTCTACTACTACCGTGAAGGCAAGCAGAATTTCTACGACCAGTTAAAATTTGAAGTGACAAGTCAAGATACAGTCTACCAGTGGCGCCGTCAATATGTCCGTGAAAATAAAAATGGTGTTGTTCCTACCCTAACAGCAAATATGGGAACAGGTGGACATAACGTTCCATTGATTTTGACAGACAGTGGTGAGATTCGTAAGTTGACACCGAAAGAAACCTTTAACGTTCAAGGATACCCTAAATCCTTTAAAATCCCAGAAGGAGTTTCTAACGGTCAGCTATACAAGCAGGCTGGAAACAGTGTGGTTGTGCCCGTGATTAAACGTATCGCGGAGAATGTTGCCAAGGCTTTAAATGAAAGTCAGGGGCAATTTCAGCTTGAACGCTCAGGAAAAATTGCCATTATCTACACCAAGATGAATGGACAATTTGAAGGACAATCATATGTTAAGGACTTTGTAGATAGCTATGACCAGGCTCTTGAAAAAATCAAGTCTTATGATGATGGTCTAGCCCTTCTATCAGATGAAGATTATTTAAAATTGGTAAAAAAACGAGGAAATCTCGAATTTTACAGTATTAATTAACGAATATATAAGAGGGTTAGTGAAAAACTAATCTTCTTTTGATATACTGAGAATAGAAATGAGGGGTGCTTATGTGGGAACATCTAAAGTCTGAACAAAAAGACAAATACAAAACCTTAATTACCAACTTCGCTAGCTTGAGCCAAGCTTTCTCTCAAAAGGCAGAATCTGAAGATGAGGGACAAACAGAGAATTATGTTGCTCCGATTGTCAACTCCAAATTTCAGGAGACTGTTTTTCAAAAAGCCTTTAATGCCGTTGGGGAAGATATCGCCAATACCTCCTATGATGCCTCTGTCGTTGTGGATGAAAATCATAAATACCTAGTGGGTATTAAGTCTTTTGGAATTAATTCGGGAGACCAAAAAATCGCTCAGTTTAAGAAAGATTCTCAATCTTGGACGGAATTGTTGGGTGATATCAAATTCCATGCAGATATTTCAGTAGATAAAGAAACAGCAGATAAGAAAAATTATCAACGATATGAAGAGTTAGCACGAAAGATTGCGACTTTGAGAAATCAGAGAATCGAATCTTCTAAGGCACAAATCAAGGGATTTAGTTCGGACTCGGTCAATGTTGAAGCTGTATATCACGTTCTGATGTCGACACCGAAGGGAGAAAATCCTAAGATTTTTGTCGGTGAAACATCTTATTTGCCAGTTGATATGGATAATCTGATCATTGAAGGATCGACTACCAAAAACAATCCAACCAATTTTCGATTTACGGATGGACAACACCACTACAAATACACGGCAGCTGACAGCCAGCTCCACATGACTTTTAATAATAAAGATATTGTGGTAGATACTTGGGACGTCCATTATATCGAAGATCCTTTTTTGCTCTTTGAAAACCTTCATTTACTGATAGCTGAAAAGGATAAAACCGATGTCTTAGAAACAGTATCTTGGGTTATTACAGATAAACATGGAAATGTGGAAGAAAACTCTGGTTTCAATGCCTTTAACGGCGGTTTAAAAATAGCCAAAAAAAATCGCTTGCCACGGATTTTAAAGATTCGGGATAAATTCAAAGACAGTATGGCTCCAGAAGAACTAGCTTTTATGACTTTCTCACTAGAGGAAATTCTCTTGAAAAAATGGACTAGCAAGGAAGAAAAAGCTCAGATGAAGGCGATTCGTGAGGATTTGATAAACTTTGTCCACGAGACTGGTAATGAAAGACTCATTAAAGAAATTGAACAGCTGGTTTATCGTCCAGTTAGTGAAGTTTACATTCCTCTGCCAGACTCCAAAAATTTCCACGATGAAAGGCCAGACTTCTTTGGTCTTGGATTTGGGGCTTTTGAGCCTGGAACTAAAAAATTAGCTCTATCTAAAGAAGAAAGAACTTTTAAACTACGCTTTTTATCTTCTGGTGATGTTATTAACGCCTATATCAACCAAGAAGCTGGCAAGGCTATTCAGTCAACCGATAAGCAAGAAATTCTTGGAAATTGGATTTTACGTGGAGTTTTTCAGTTGAAGGAACGAGAGGTATTGACAGGTCAACGACTCAATGAACTGGAAATCAACGGTATTCGTTTGACTAAGTTTAAAAATGGGGAAATCGGTATTGAATTTATCTGGATTGATACTGAAAATCCACCTCACGACACCATTGGCTGGGGAGCAAAGAAATAAAAAGTCCTGTCACTTTCTCCCATTTAACCTTTGACTATTCTGCAAAATTATCGTAAAATAAAGAGTAAATGATAAAATGAGGTCAGAGTCTGTTCGCTCTGGCGATAGTAGTATAAATGAGGAGAAACGCTTTGGAATTAGAAGTATTTGCTGGGCAAGAAAAAAGTGAACTATCTATGATTGAGGTAGCGCGTGCTATCTTGGAACTTCGTGGTCGCGATCATGAGATGCATTTTAGCGATCTTGTAAACGAAATTCAAAACTACCTTGGAACATCAAACAGCGATATCCGTGAAGCCTTGCCTTTGTTCTACACAGAGTTGAACTTTGACGGTAGCTTCATCTCACTTGGAGACAACAAATGGGGGCTTCGTTCATGGTATGGTGTGGACGAAATCGACGAAGAAATCATCGCTCTTGAAGAAAACGATGACGATGAAGTAGCACCAAAAGCTAAGAAAAAACGTGTCAATGCCTTCATGGATGGTGATTCAGATGCCATTGATTACAATGCGGATGATCCAGAAGATGAAGATGCATACGAAGCAGATCCTGCTCTTTCATACGATGATGAAAATCCAGATGATGAGAAAAATGAAGTGGAAGCTTACGATGCAGAAATCAACGAAATCGCCCCAGATGACTTGGGTGAAGACGTGGATCTCAACGAAGAAGACGACGAGTTTTCAGATGATGATACTGAAAACATCGAGGAATAAAAGTTAGCTATTGACAATTATCCTATTTTTAGGTATCATATTGTTCGGGCACCTCTTTTAGAGGTCGGGGCTCCCTAGTTCTTAGGGAGCTATTTTTGTTTTTTCAAGAAGTTATCTTCTTGTATTTTAGTTGTGAATCTGGTGCAGTCGTTCCAGATTATTCTTATTAGTAGGGTCTTGTTTTCTATGTCCCCTCGTAGTCAGCAAGGCCTTGAGCATTTTAGAAAGAGGAATCTATGTCTACGAAATATATTTTTGTAACTGGTGGTGTGGTATCGTCTATTGGGAAAGGGATTGTAGCAGCGAGTCTGGGCCGTCTCTTGAAAAATCGTGGTCTCAAAGTAACCATTCAAAAGTTTGACCCTTATATCAATATCGATCCGGGAACTATGAGTCCTTACCAGCACGGGGAAGTTTTTGTGACAGATGACGGAGCTGAGACAGATTTGGACTTGGGTCACTATGAACGTTTCATCGATATCAATCTTAACAAATATTCCAACGTGACAACTGGTAAAATTTACAGTGAAGTTCTTCGTAAAGAACGCCGTGGAGAATACCTTGGGGCAACTGTTCAAGTCATTCCTCATATTACAGATGCTTTGAAAGAAAAAATCAAGCGTGCCGCTGTAACGACCGACTCTGATGTCATTATCACAGAGGTTGGTGGAACAGTAGGAGATATCGAGTCCTTGCCATTCTTAGAGGCTCTTCGTCAGATGAAGGCAGATGTTGGTGCGGATAATGTTATGTACATCCATACAACCTTGCTTCCATACCTCAAGGCCGCTGGTGAAATGAAAACCAAACCAACCCAACACTCTGTCAAAGAATTACGTGGCTTGGGAATCCAGCCAAATATGTTGGTTATTCGTACAGAAGAGCCAGCTGGTCAGGGAATTAAAAACAAACTGGCCCAGTTCTGTGATGTGGCACCAGAAGCCGTTATCGAGTCTTTAGACGTTGAACATCTTTACCAAATTCCGTTGAATTTGCAGGCACAAGGTATGGACCAGATTGTTTGTGACCACTTGAAATTAGACGCACCAGTAGCAGATATGACAGAATGGTCAGCCATGGTGGACAAGGTCATGAACCTCAAGAAACAAGTTAAGATTTCCCTTGTTGGTAAGTATGTGGAGTTGCAAGATGCCTACATTTCTGTGGTCGAAGCCTTGAAACACTCTGGTTATGCCAACGACGCAGAAGTTAAGATAAATTGGATCAATGCCAATGATGTGACAGCAGAGAATGTGGCAGAGCTTTTGTTTGATGCTGACGGCATCATCGTACCAGGAGGTTTTGGCCAACGTGGCACAGAAGGGAAAATTCAAGCCATCCGCTATGCGCGTGAGAATGATGTTCCTATGTTGGGTGTCTGCTTGGGAATGCAGTTGACTTGTATCGAGTTTGCTCGTCACGTTTTGGGTCTTGAAGGTGCCAATTCTGCAGAACTTGCACCAGAAACAAAATACCCTATCATTGATATCATGCGTGATCAGATTGACGTTGAGGATATGGGGGGAACCCTTCGCTTGGGACTTTACCCATCTAAGTTGAAACGTGGCTCTAAGGCAGCAGCTGCTTACCACAATCAAGAAGTGGTGCAACGCCGTCATCGTCACCGCTATGAGTTTAACAACGCCTTCCGTGAGCAGTTTGAGGCAGCAGGCTTTGTCTTCTCAGGAGTTTCTCCAGATAATCGTTTGGTCGAAATCGTGGAAATTCCAGAAAATAAATTCTTTGTAGCTTGTCAGTATCACCCTGAACTGTCAAGTCGTCCAAACCGCCCAGAAGAACTCTACACAGCCTTTGTCACTGCAGCAGTTGAGAACAGCAATTAGCTAGATTATAACCTTTGAGAACAATCTCAGAGGTTTTTTGCTTGCATATTTAGGATATGAGTTGCAAAATAAAAACATAGTGATATAATTAACATAATAACAACTAAGGAGGAACTACAATGAAAAAAATCACATTATTTGGTTTGTCTCTAGCTGGTCTAGCTTTACTGGCTTTTCCACATTCAGGGCAGGCATTTGAGCTTAAAGAAGAATGGGTTGTTAAGTGTGGAGTACAGTACCAAGATGGCAAGATTCTTCGGTTTAACAATGGTCATGAAGTGGATATCAAAGTCTTGGATTTGCCAAAAACCGAGAAAATCGAGTGGACGGTTAGTCTCGATGGTCAAGATCAAACTGTCAATTTCCTAGGTCAAGAAAAGGACAAGTCTATGATGGGCGTAGAGGGGCGTTACCTGAATTTCTACGTTCCATATGGCTATAGAGGAGATATCAAGGTAGAAGCCAAGAGCGGAAATGAAGTAAAGACCTGGTCAACGAAAGTTGTGGATGATATTCATAATGATAGTGGAAAGAGAGGCTACTACCGTATTGAAGAATCAAATAATCAATACACTTACCTCGATGCTAAATGGGACTATCAAACCAAGACCTACACTGCTACCTTACCAGAGACTGTCAATGGTCAAAAAGTATATGCTTGGGTAGACTATGACAATAGTGAGTTGAAACTTGAAAAACTAAAATCTATCAGTCACAAATATGATGGAGGATCTTTCAAAGAACTTTATCCGATTGTAAAAGCAGAAAGCTGGCTAAAATCAAACCAAAACTGGTACTATCAACAACAAGGTCAATTAGTGCAGAAGGATTGGGTTTATGACAAGGGAACTTGGTACTTTATGAATGATAAAGGAGTCATGTTCAATCAAACTTGGCTTTATCAAGGTAGCAACTGGTATGCCTTTAAATCATCAGGAGCCATGATTGCGAGTGACTGGCTTTACGATCAAGGCAAGTGGTACTATTTATCAAATTCAGGAGCCATGAAAGCAAGCACTTGGGTTTATGACAAGGGAGAATGGTATTATGTAAGTTCTTCTGGTGCCATGATTGCGAATGATTGGGTCAAAGACAATGGTAAGTGGTATTATCTGGCTTCATCAGGTAAGATGCTTCGCAATACCTACACACCTGATGGTTACTACGTTGGCAACTCAGGTGCCTGGCAATAAGAATAATACTCTTCGAAGATCTCTTCAAACCACGTCAGCTTTATCCACAACCTCAAAGCAGTGCTTTGAGCAACCTGCGGCTAGCTTCCTAGTTTGCTCTTTGATTTTCATTGAGTATAAGAAGTCCTTTTCCTTAAAGGAAGAGGCTTTTTACTTGCTTTTCTGCTGCTTCCTCATTTGTCCTAAAGCCTTTTTTGTGTTAAAATGAATGGTATGAAAGCTAAAAAAATGTGGATGGCAGGTCTGGCTCTGCTTGGTATTGGGAGCCTTGCCCTTGCTACGAAAAAAGTTGCAGATGATCGTAAGCTCATGAAGACTCAGGAAGAGTTGACAGCGATTGTGCGAGACCATTTTTCAGATATGGGGGAAATTGCGACTCTCTATGTTCAAGTTTATGAAAGTAGTCTAGAACGACTAGTCGGTGGTGTCATTTTTGAGGATGGCCGTCATTATACCTTTATCTATGAAAATGAAGACCTAGTCTATGAGGAGGAAGTCTTATGATACAGCCAGCAAGTTTAGAAGAATTGGCATCTTTAGTTGAAAAGGATGGCAAGAAAGTCTTTCTTTTTGTGGCGGACTGGTGTGGCGATTGTCGTTATATCTATCCTGCCTTGCCAGAAATTGAGGAGACCAATCCAGAGTTCACCTTTATTCGAGTGGACCGAGACCAGTATATGGATTTGGCTAAACTCTGGGATGTTTACGGAATCCCTAGCCTTGTTGTTCTAGAAAAGGACAAGGAAATCGGTCGTTTTGTCAATCGCGACCGTAAAAGCAAGCAACAAATTAACGACTTTTTAGCAAGACTGAAGTAGGAGAAAAAGGAAACAATGATTTTTACATATAATAAAGAACATGTCGGTGATGTCCTTATGGTCATCGTGAAAAATAGCGGAGATGCCAAACTAGATGTGGAGCGCAAAGGCAAGGTAGCTCGTGTTTTCCTCAAAGATAATGGGGAAACAGTGGCATGGAATATTTTCGAAGTTTCAAGTTTGTTTGAAATTGCAGAGCGCGGTCAAGTCTTTTTATCAGATGAGCAAGTAGCTCGTTTGAACCAAGAATTGCAGGCGGAAGGTTTTAAAGAAGAAATTGTTAATGATAAGGAACCTAAGTTTGTTGTTGGTGAAATTGTCGAGATGGTAGCCCATCCAGATAGTGACCACCTCAATATCTGTCAAGTAGCAGTCGCAAGTGACAAGACAGTGCAAATCGTTGCAGGGGCTCCTAATGCGCGTGTTGGATTGAAAACCATTGTAGCTCTTCCAGGAGCTATGATGCCCAAAGGCAATCTTATTTTCCCAGGTGAACTTCGTGGTGAAAAGAGTTTTGGCATGATGTGTAGCCCTCGTGAATTGCATCTGCCAAATGCTCCGCAAAAACGAGGTATTATTGAATTATCAGAAGACCAAGTTGTTGGAACTCCATTTGATCCAGCTAAACATTGGACTGCCTAAGAAGTTGTTAATATCTGATAGACCAGATAGAAGGAAATAAGATGGCAAAAAATGTTGTGATTACAGGGGCGACATCAGGAATCGGTGAAGCGATTGCGCGTGCTTATCTGGAGCAGGGTGAGAATGTCGTTCTAACCGGACGACGGACAGACAGGTTAGAAGCTCTTAAGTCGGAGTTTGCAGAAGCCTTCCCAAATCAAACTGTCTGGATCTTTCCACTAGATGTGACGAATATGACCATGGTGAAGACTGTTTGCTCCAATATTCTAGAAACGATAGGGAAGATTGACATCTTGGTTAATAACGCCGGTCTGGCTCTAGGTTTAGCACCTTATCAGGACTATGAAGAGCTGGATATGTTGACCATGCTGGATACAAATGTCAAAGGTTTGATGGCAGTCACTCGCTGTTTCTTGCCAGCAATGGTAAAGGCCAATCAAGGACATATCATCAACATGGGGTCAACCGCAGGAATCTACGCCTATGCTGGTGCCGCTGTTTATTCAGCTACCAAGGCAGCGGTTAAGACCTTTTCAGATGGTCTGCGAATTGATACCATCGCAACGGATATCAAGGTGACCACCATTCAGCCTGGAATTGTCGAAACAGATTTTTCGATGGTACGTTTTCACGGTGATAAAGAACGAGCTGCGTCCGTTTACCAAGGAATCGAAGCCTTGCAGGCACAAGATATCGCTGATACAGTTATCTATGTGACCAATCAACCTCGCCGTGTGCAGATTACAGATATGACCATTATGGCAAATCAACAGGCAACAGGTTTCATGGTTCATAAAAAATAAAAAATTTTCTCGAAAAGTTACAAATTTCTGTAACTTTTTTTGATTTCCTACGAATAGATAAGTAGGAGGAAAAAATATGTATAATAAAGTTATCTTAATCGGACGTTTAACGTCTACACCAGAATTGCACAAAACCAACAATGACAAGTCAGTAGCGCGAGCAACTATCGCTGTGAACCGTCGTTACAAAGACCAAAATGGGGAGCGTGAAGCTGACTTTGTCAATATGGTTCTTTGGGGCAGACTAGCAGAAAGCTTGGCCAGCTACGCAACTAAAGGTAGTCTTATCTCTGTGGATGGAGAACTTCGTACCCGTCGTTTTGAGAAAAATAGTCAAATGAACTACGTGACCGAAGTACTTGTCACAGGATTCCAACTCTTGGAAAGTCGCGCCCAACGTGCCATGCGTGAAAATAATGCAGGCCAAGATTTGGCGGATTTGGTCTTGGAAGAGGAAGAATTGCCATTTTAAACATTAAAAAGTCTGAGTTGGTCTCAGGCTTTTTATCTTGAGAAAGTCAGACTTTTTTCTTGACTATTTTTGACCAAGTGATACAATAGAACTATGAATTAGCACTCGAATACAAAGAGTGCTAATGATATCTATCTCATTATGGAGGAAAGCAGATGTTGAAACCATTAGGAGACCGTGTGGTCTTAAAAATCGAAGAAAAAGAACAAACTGTTGGTGGCTTTGTCCTTGCAGGCTCAGCCCAAGAAAAAACCAAAACAGCCCAAGTTGTGGCTACTGGACAAGGTGTTCGTACCTTGAACGGTGACTTGGTTGCTCCAAGTGTTAAAGCTGGAGATCGTGTCTTAGTTGAAGCCCATGCAGGTCTTGATGTTAAAGATGGCGATGAAAAGTACATCATCGTTGGCGAAGCTAACATCTTGGCAATCATTGAAGAATAGAAGGAGAAAGTAAGTATGTCAAAAGAAATTAAATTTTCATCAGATGCCCGTTCAGCTATGGTTCGTGGTGTCGATATCCTTGCAGACACTGTTAAAGTAACCTTGGGACCAAAAGGTCGTAATGTCGTTCTTGAAAAATCATTTGGTTCACCCTTGATTACCAATGATGGTGTGACCATTGCCAAAGAAATCGAATTGGAAGACCATTTTGAAAATATGGGTGCCAAATTGGTATCAGAAGTAGCTTCAAAAACCAATGATATCGCAGGTGACGGGACTACAACTGCAACTGTTTTGACCCAAGCGATAGTCCGCGAAGGAATCAAAAACGTCACAGCAGGCGCAAATCCAATCGGCATTCGTCGCGGTATTGAAACAGCAGTTGCTGCAGCAGTAGAAGCCTTGAAAAACAACGCTATCCCTGTTGCCAACAAAGAAGCCATCGCTCAGGTTGCTGCTGTCTCTTCTCGTTCTGAAAAAGTCGGTGAGTACATCTCTGAAGCCATGGAAAAGGTTGGAAAAGATGGTGTCATCACTATCGAAGAGTCACGTGGTATGGAAACAGAACTGGAAGTTGTTGAAGGAATGCAGTTCGACCGTGGTTACCTTTCACAGTACATGGTGACAGATAGCGAAAAAATGGTGGCTGACCTTGAAAATCCATACATTTTGATTACTGATAAGAAGATCTCAAATATCCAAGAAATCTTGCCGCTCCTAGAAAGTATTCTCCAAAGCAGTCGTCCACTCTTGATTATTGCGGATGATGTGGATGGTGAAGCATTGCCTACACTTGTTTTGAATAAGATTCGTGGGACCTTCAACGTGGTAGCAGTCAAGGCACCTGGTTTTGGTGACCGTCGTAAAGCAATGCTTGAAGATATCGCCATCTTAACAGGTGGAACAGTTATCACAGAAGATCTAGGTCTTGAGTTGAAAGATGCGACAATTGAAGCACTTGGTCAAGCAGTGAGAGTAACTGTGGACAAAGATAGCACTGTTATCGTAGAAGGTGCTGGAAATCCTGAAGCGATTTCTCACCGTGTTGCGGTTATCAAGTCTCAAATCGAAACTACAACATCTGAATTTGATCGTGAAAAATTGCAAGAACGCTTGGCCAAATTGTCAGGTGGTGTAGCGGTTATTAAGGTAGGAGCTGCAACTGAGACTGAGTTGAAAGAAATGAAACTCCGCATTGAAGATGCCCTCAACGCTACTCGTGCAGCCGTGGAAGAAGGAATTGTTGCTGGTGGTGGAACAGCCCTTGTAAATGTTATCCCTGCCGTAGCTGATTTGGAATTGACAGGAGATGAAGCAACAGGACGCAATATTGTTCTCCGTGCTTTGGAAGAACCTGTTCGTCAGATCGCCCACAATGCAGGATTTGAAGGCTCTATCGTTATCGATCGTTTGAAAAATGCCGAGCTTGGTACAGGCTTCAATGCAGCAACTGGCGAATGGGTCAACATGATTGAAGAGGGAATCATCGACCCAGTTAAAGTGAGTCGTTCAGCTTTACAAAATGCAGCATCTGTAGCCAGCTTGATTTTGACTACAGAAGCAGTCGTAGCCAATAAACCAGAACCAGTGGCCCCAGCTCCAACAATGGATCCAAGCATGATGGGCGGCATGATGTAAGCTTTCTATAGAAAACAACTTATAAAAAACACAAAAGGAGGGAATGACTAACCCTCCTTTTTATGATATTCACTTCTAAATTGATTTGAGCTCTCCTAACTTATATGATAAAATAAGACTAGAAAAAGGAGAAGAACATGATCGATGTAGAAGAAATTCTGAGCAAGATGAACCCCAATCAGAAAATTAATTATGACCGTGTTATGCAGAAGATGGTACAAGTATGGGAGAAAAATGAGCAACGGCCAACCATTCTCATGCATGTTTGCTGTGCCCCTTGCAGTACCTATACCCTCGAATATTTGACCAAGTATGCAGATGTGACTATCTATTTTGCCAATTCTAATATCCATCCCAAGGCAGAATACCATAAGCGTGCCTATGTGACTAAAAAGTTTGTCAGTGATTTCAATGAGCGGACAGGAAATACGGTCCAGTATCTAGAAGCTCCCTACGAACCAAATGAATATCGTAAGTTAGTCAGAGGACTGGAAGAAGAGCCAGAAGGTGGCGACCGTTGCAAGGTTTGCTTTGACTACCGCCTGGATAAGACAGCACAAGTGGCTATGGATTTGGGCTTTGACTACTTTGGCTCAGCCTTGACCATCAGTCCTCATAAGAACTCTCAAACCATTAACAGCATCGGAATCGATGTGCAAAAGATTTATACTACTCACTATCTTCCAAGTGATTTCAAGAAAAATCAAGGATACAAACGTTCAGTAGAGATGTGTGAAGAGTATGACATCTACCGTCAATGTTATTGTGGATGCGTCTATGCAGCTCAGGCGCAGAACATTGACCTGGTTCAGGTTAAGAAGGACGCAACGGCTTTCTTGCTGGATAAGGATGTTGAAAAAGACTATTCCCATATCAAATTTACAGTTACAAAATTAGATATATAGAGACCAATCCAGCTGAAAAGCTGGGTTTTTCAAATAAAAAACCAGGGCTTTCACCCTAGTTTGACAACTTTACCGATTCTTTAGTTCTACATAGCGCTTGTACCAAATGTTTACATAGGCTTCTGAGAAAGGACCTCGTCCATTGTTAATCCAATCAACAAGAATTTTGACATGTTCTTTTAAAATATAGTCCAAGTCATCAGAATAATTCATTTTGCGTTTGTGACGCTCATACTCCTCAACGTCCAAGAGACGTTTTTCCCCATCTGTAAAAATTTTAACATCCAAATCGTAATCAATATACTTCAGTGCTTCTTCATCCAGATAGTAGGGGCTAGCCATATTGCAATAGTAGGAAATTCCATTATCACGAATCATGGCAATGATATTAAACCAATATTTCTTGTGAAAGTAAACAATAGCCGGTTCTCGAGTGACCCAACGACGACCATCACTTTCGGTAACCAGTGTATGATCGTTGACACCAATAATGGCGTTTTCTGTTGTTTTTAGTACCATGGTGTCCCGCCAAGTTCGGTGGAGACTCCCATCATGCTTATAACTTTGAATTGTAATAAAGTCGCCTTCTTTTGGAAGTTTCATAACTAACCAACTTTCTACAATTTATAAGTTTATCGTTTACTATTGTACCATAAAATTACCTAAAATCTGTGAATTTTACATGAAAATATTAAAGATATTCTCTGAGAGCGCTTGCTATATCCGAAAAATCGTAGCCCTTTCGTGTTAAAACTTGGGTTAAACGCTGTTTAAGTTCGTATCCTTCATATTTTCGGGAATACTTGGCATATTGCTTATCGAGTTCCTTGAAGATGAGTTCCTGAGTCGTTTCTTGGTCAACTTGACTATCCAATTCGTCAAAGGCACTTTTAGCATCAGAATAGGAAAAACCCTTGTTGGTCAGATTTTGGATAATCTTATCTTGTAAGGCACGAGCTGGAAGTTTTCCTTCATATTTTTTCAATAGTTTATTAGCTACACGTTGAGCAACTTCCGAAAAATCAAATTCTTTCAAGGTCTCCTCTATAGTAGATTTTGAAATCCCCTTTTGTACTAGTTTCTGAGTCAGTACATAAGGTCCCTTGTCTCCTGAAAGTTGATTAGCATTGATGATAGCATAAGCGTAATGGCCATCATTAATCCAATTATCTTCTTTAAGATTAGCAATGACTTGGGAAGCTATGTCTTCATCAATATCGTATTTTTTCAGATATTCTCTGACCTCTTTTTCAGTACGTGCTTTAAAGGATAGGTGGTAGAGGGCTAGATTCTTACCGTAAGAAAATTTGGCAAAGTCCTGAATCTCTTTCAATTCTTCTTGGCTTATCACCTTATCTCTTGATAACATAAAACGAACAATTGTATCTTCAGTAATGTAGCATTTGTCGCCATTATCAAGCTCCATCAGATAGAGTCTTTTTTTCTTTTCAAGTTTTGTGATTTTCATAGTTCTATTATAACTCAAAATGTGATAAGATAGGGGTATGAATCTGAAAGTGAAACAAAAAATACCATTAAAAATCAAGCGCATGGGAATTAATGGTGAAGGAATCGGTTTTTACCAAAAAACATTAGTTTTTGTACCTGGAGCTTTAAAAGGAGAAGATATCTATTGTCAGATTACTTCTATTAAACGCAACTTTGTTGAAGCAAAATTATTAAAAGTTAACAAGAAGTCTAAATTTCGAGTTGTACCAGCTTGTACTATTTACAATGAATGCGGAGGCTGCCAAATCATGCATCTGCATTATGATAAGCAGCTAGAGTTCAAGACGGACTTACTTCATCAAGCACTGAAAAAATTTGCTCCTGCAGGATATGAAAACTATGAAATCCGTCCAACTATTGGAATGCAGGAACCAAAGTACTACCGTGCCAAGTTACAATTTCAGACTCGAAAATTTAAAAATCAGGTCAAGGCGGGCTTATATGCACAAAACTCTCACTATTTAGTAGAGTTGAAAGACTGCCTGGTACAAGACAAGGAAACCCAAGTGATTGCTAATCGTCTAGCAGAATTACTTACTTATCACCAGATTCCAATCACGGATGAGAGAAAAGTTCTAGGTGTTAGAACTATAATGGTCCGACGAGCAAGAAAGACTAGACAGGTTCAGATTATTATTGTTACAAATCGTCAGCTTAATTTAACCCAACTAGTGAAAGACTTAGTTAAAGATTTTCCAGAAGTTGTGACAGTAGCTGTGAATACAAATACAGCTAAAACCAGTGAAATTTATGGTGAAAAGACAGAGATTATCTGGGGACAAGAGAGTATTCAAGAAGGTGTACTCGATTATGAATTTTCACTATCTCCTCGAGCTTTTTATCAACTAAATCCTGAACAAACAGAAGTTCTTTATAACGAGGCGGTAAAAGCCTTGGATGTTAATAAAGAAGACCATTTGATTGACGCTTATTGTGGAGTTGGAACGATTGGTTTTGCCTTTGCAAAGAAAGTAAAAACACTCAGAGGTATGGATATTATTCCAGAAGCTATTGAAGATGCCAAGCGAAATGCTAAAAGAATGGGATTTGACAATACTCATTATGAAGCTGGAACGGCAGAAGAGATTATTCCTCGCTGGTATAAGGAAGGTTACCGAGCAGATGCTCTGATTGTGGATCCACCACGTACAGGTCTGGATGATAAGTTATTAGATACTATTCTTACCTATGTACCAGAAAAAATGGTCTATATTTCTTGCAATGTTTCGACCTTGGCTCGTGATTTGGTAAGGTTAGTAGAAGTCTATGATATCCATTATATCCAGTCGGTCGATATGTTCCCGCACACCGCTCGAACGGAAGCAGTTGTAAAATTAATTAAAAAAAGATAAAAAAAGTAGTTGACAAAGTATGAAAAGTCTGTATAATAGTAAGAGTTGAAAATAACTCTGGTCCGTTGGTCAAGGGGTTAAGACACCGCCTTTTCACGGCGGTAACACGGGTTCGAATCCCGTACGGACTATGGTATGTTGCGGGTGGAACACTTGATGAAAAAAGATTAAAAAAGTTTCAAAAAAGTGTTGACAAGAAAAAGCAGCTGTGATATACTAATATAGTTGTCACTTGAGAGAAGTGAGTGACAAAGACCTTTGAAAACTGAACAAGACGAACCAATGTGCAGGGCACTACAACTAAGATTGTAGTACTGAACAATGAAAAAACAATAAATCTGTCAGTGACAGAAATGAGTGAGAACTCAAACTTTTAATGAGAGTTTGATCCTGGCTCAGGACGAACGCTGGCGGCGTGCCTAATACATGCAAG
>NZ_CAKAKP010000016.1:0-33493 GCF_916700555.1 Streptococcus sp. Marseille-Q5112 | reverse complement strand
CTAAGAAGAAGTTCATTTTGCTGGCTACAAGTTTTTTCAGTTTTGGATTTGCTACTACAGCTAGTGTTGGTAGTGAAACTACAGCAATCCCAGTTCTATATCCGATTATTGATTTATGGAAGTATGGTGTAAGTGATAGCTATGGTTATTCGAATTACTTTGTTAGTTCTTCAAATAATATTAGTTCAGAGTCATCAGTAACGAATATTTTGGGAACGTTAAAGTTCACGATAAAAAAGATTATAGATGGACATTTTCAAGCAAAAAATTTGAAATGATGTTCGATTAAATGCACATTGGGATTATTATAGATTTTAAAAAATAATTTATGAAAACAAGAGACCCAATTATAAAATAGAGTCTTTTGTCATATGGTAATTGCTTATGAAATTAAAATTATGTATCATTGGATTCTTCTTTTGTTTGATTGCTACAATTGGTCTGGTCACTATTAGTGATACCGAAATCCCCATACCTTTACCAATTGATGGTGCTTTTTCTATCCAAGGAAAAAGTAATCTTTCTAATAACGAAATATACGAAATGGTTCGTGACTTATCAAAAACGGAAAAGGTTACCATTTACAAGCCAATCGTTCAGAGTTCGGGTCAGTTGAAGTATGTAAATTTTGATGATGTAAATAATGAACAATTAAAGTCAGCACCAATAGTAGGGATGTATTACACACTTGGGAAAATGGATGTAGACAGTTTGAAACCACTTACGATGACTGGACTACAAACAGTATATATGGCTTATCCTTGGTATATAGGAGGAATATTACAATTTACCGGAACTTTAAGAATACTGTTAATGGGTTCAATTTACTTAACTTTATTAGTTGTTTTATTTGTTGTTAGGACGAGGCAGATCAAAGAAGGAGTGATACGGCGTTCTTTGGGCTTGCCTGTATACGACCTTAGAAGAGAGTATGTCATTTCTATTATTTTTGAACTGATTATGATGGCTTTATTGATGATTTCTTACAGCTCTTTTTTGGGTAATGGTTTCTTCACCTATAGTTCTAAGTTATTTTTCTCTCTGCTTTTAACGAATTTTATACTATTTCAAATCATTGATCTTATTACTTTTGTTTTATTTTGGTTGACGATTCAGATTGAAAAGCCCATTGAAATTATCAAAAACAAGGCGAAAAATAAACTTATTTTTGTCGTATGGCTTGTCATCATTTCGATTATCATCCTTGTCTCAGGAATTTTTTTACAAGAAACAAAGAGTAGTCAATCTAGTATTAACATACAGATACAGAATTTAGTACCATGGGACACAGTAAAAGACTGGAGAAGGATTGAATTCCTTGGAATTGAAAGTAACTCTGCTAAAAATGGAGAAGTTAGTGATTCAGATGGTAAGTATCTACAGATAGTTGCTGCCTTAAAAAACTTAGATTTTTTATATATAGAACGATCTTCGGCATATGTTCCAGATTTCATGAAAACTTCACATGTTATAGAAAATTTTTCTAAACAATTAGAAAATGACGGGATAACGAATCCAGAAATAAATAAAGAGTTGATTTATATTAATCAAACAGGTGCTAACCTACAAAATAAAGTGAATGGAACAAACTATCATCTTTTAGATAATAAGATAGCAACTATCTATATTCCTGAGAAGTGGAAAGAAAACCAGAAATCTATTGAGAATACAGTTGTAGCAGAACAATTTATTGGAACAAATTATACAAAAGAACAGCTTGCAGTACAAATAATTCCTGATGGGGAAAAAATTTTTTATTTTAATGAGGATGCTGATAATAATCTTAAAATGAAAGATATTTTACCGCTGGCAAATGTAGCAGATAGCAAAGATAATATAGTTGTTGTGTTAGATACGGACAAAATGATGGAAAATAATAAGTTTTCTTTGGCTAGTAACATACTATATAAATCTCTTTTAGTCCTGAAGCGGTAAAAAAAATAAATGAGATGACTGTCCCGTTGAATTTCTCAATGAATCCAGTAGATGTTTACCAAATTGTGAAATTAAAGATCCAATCCTTAGAGCACCAAATTCTACTATCACAAATCTTGCAGAAGATAATTTACAGTATTGTCTTTATACTCATTTATCAATATGTCCAACTTTTTATTACTCTAAAACAGAATGAATATGTGAAAAAAATCATTTTGGGTCTGTCAAAAACATATATAGCAATTTCAAGTCTCAAATATTTTATGATGACTATTACAATGGTTATTCTATTTACATTTCTTATGACAGGGCAAATAGAGTTGTTATATATTGGAGCGGCTTCTCTGCTAGTTTTGATGTTGTCAATCATAATGAGTTTTAGGAAATTATCTGAAAGCTACACTAAAATTTTAAAAGGAGATGAATCATGACAATTGACCTTTTGAACGTTTCAAAGAGTTTCGGCTCAAAGAAGATCTTTACAGACTTAAATTTAATATTTGAATCTGGAAAAAGCTATGCATTGATTGGAGGTTCTGGCTCCGGTAAAAGTACCCTTCTTAATATTATAGGAAGATTAGAAAAAATTGACAGTGGGAATGTTTTAGTTGATAAACAAGATATTTGGAAGATAAAAGAAAGAACTTTTTTTAAAAATACTGTTGGATATGTATTTCAGAATTATTCTTTAATAGATAACAAAACAGTATATGATAATCTGAGCCTTATCACTAAAGACAAAAAACAATAACTGACGTACTTGAAAAAGTAGGACTGTCAAGTGACTATTTACATCAAAAAATATACGAATTGTCTGGTGGGCAGGCTCAACGTGTAGCTATTGCCAGAATGTTAATGAAACCACGTAAAATTATTTTAGCAGATGAGCCCACAGGAGCTTTAGATGGTGAGATTGGAAAAGAAATCATTCGTTTGTTATTAAATGAAAAAGATGAAGACAAATATGTTATAATAGCGACGCATGATCCAGCTGTCTATAACGAAGTTGATGTGATAATTGACATGAAAGATATAGGGTATAATGTATGAAAAAGATAATTTATATTGCTTTGATCTTTGTAGCTGGGTTACTTGCCTTCTTCTTTTTTGGAAAACAAATGATTACAAAAGAAAATACCATTAAACCAACACTGGAGTTAATAGTCTATACGCTTTCTTCTAGTGATACAGAAAAATGGAATAAAGTGAAACAAGTAGAAACGGAAGAAGCTACATATATCATAACTGTGAAAGAAGTAGCGTCTTCAGAAGAAGTATTTTCAAACATCATTGCAAATGGAGCTGCTGCGGGGTTCGGAGTTCGTGAAGAAGAAGTGAAGCAATTTAATAATAATTTAGGAGACACTATTGAGGACTCTAAGCATAATAAACTCATTGGAATAGAATTTTTTACTTTTTCTAATGCTGACGAGGGATTTGTAGTAGCAAATTTTGACTACGGTAGTGAAGAGTTGAATTCTCAGAAAAAAGATATGAAAGAGTTATATAAAAAAATATATGAATCTTTTAAAGAAAAGAATAAATGATTGTGTTATAATCCTTATATTTTGTTATGGTTTGTTAATTGATTTTTGCATATCTTATTTCAACATACTATAAAATAAAACATAAGAAAACGAGTATCTCCAACTACGGCAATACTCGATTTTTGATATTTAGAAGTGTTTTTTGCTCTGCTTCTTTTATTTCGATTAACGCATGGTTACAAATTCTTCAGATGCAGTTGGGTGAATCGCTACGGTTGCATCAAAGTCAGCCTTGGTTGCTCCCATTTTGATAGCAACAGCAAATCCTTGAATCATTTCATCAACACCGTAGCCAATTCCATGAAGTCCGACAACTTTTTCTTCTGAACCAGCTGTGATCAATTTGAAACGAGTTTCTTGACGATTGCTGGTGCAAGCAGAATACATAGACGTAAAGCTTGATTTATAAACCTTGATTTGGTCTTGACCGTATTCTTTAATAGCTTGCTCTTCTGTCAAGCCAACAGTTCCGATAGCAGGGTGTGAAAAGACGACAGTTGGAATAGTTGAGTAGTCCATTTTTGCAGTTGTTTTTCCGTTAAAGAGACGCTCAGATAATGTACGTCCAGCCTTGATAGCAACTGGAGTTAGTTCTTTTTCGCCTGTCACATCACCTAGAGCGTAGATTCCCTCAACAACAGTATTTTGGTATTCATCTACTTGGATAAAGCCACGTTCGTTCAGAGTCACTCCAGCTTTTTCAAGTTGCAAGCCCTTAACGTTTGGACGGCGTCCTGTAGCCCAGATAACTTGGCTAGCTGTGTGACTAGTACCATCTTCGAAATGAATGGTAATGCCCTCAGCAGTTTTTTCTAACTTGGCAGGGACTTTGTGAGTATGAAGTGGCAAGTTTGTTCTTTCCATTTCCTTTACCAAACCTTCAACGATGTAAGAATCAAAACCACGTAAAGGACGATCGCGGCGAACAAAGAGGTCTGTCTTGACACCAAAGGTGTGGAGTACGCCAGCCAATTCCACAGCGATATAACCAGCGCCTAGAATAGCAACTGACTCTGGCAATTCTTCCCAAGCAAATACATCATCAGAAGAGCCACCTAGCTCAGCACCAGGAATATTTGGAATACTTGGATGGGCACCAGTAGCAATCACAATATGTTTAGCACGAATGAGTTCACCATTTACACTGACAGTATGAGAATCTACAAATTCAGCATGGCCTTCAATCAAGTCTACACCGTTGCGTTTAAAACTGCCATCATAAGAAGAACGAGCGCGATCGATGTAGGCTTCACGATTGCGACGTAGGGTTGCAAAGTCAAAGTTAAGATCAGTAGTTTTAAAACCGTAGTCTTCTCCAAATTGATGGAAAGTTTCAGCGATTTGTGCTCCGTACCACATGATTTTTTTAGGAACACAACCTACGTTGACGCAGGTTCCACCTAGTTTCTTTTCCTCAATAACGGCCGCTTTGGCTCCATGTTCACCAGCACGATTCATGGTAGCAATTCCTCCGCTACCTCCACCGATAGCAATGATATCATATTCTCTCATTGAAAACTCCTTTGTACTCCTTTAAATAGTAGAGTGTCATTTTTTGATAGTCATATTCTATCTTTTTTTTGATGTGATTGCAAAAATCTGCTACGTTCAAAAAAAATTAAAGAAAAGGCTTGCAAAAATGGGAAATAAAGTGTACTATATAACTAGTACAATAACGATAAAAATAAATTCCGAACAATAATTGAATCCCGAAATGTCATTATTTCGTTCTGAATTGTTATTGTTTGTATTTGGTAGTTTTTGTATAATATTGTTAAGGACTTTAAATCAAAAAGGAGTTTCATTATGAAAAAGAATCGTAAGGCTAAAAAGTGGCAATTGTATGCAGCAATCGGTGCTGCAAGTGTTGTTGTATTGGGGGCTGGGGGCATTTTGCTCTTTAGACAACCTTCTCAGACCGCTGTAAAAGATGAGCCAACTCATCTTGTTGTTGCTAAAGAAGGAACCGTGGCATCCTCTGTTTTATTATCAGGGACAGTCACAGCAAAAAATGAACAATATGTTTATTTTGATGCTAGTAAGGGAGATTTAGATGAAATCCTTGTTTCTGTGGGGGATAAGGTTAGTGAAGGACAGGCTTTAGTTAAGTATAGTAGTTCAGAAGCACAGGCGGTCTATGATTCAGCGAGCCGAGCAGTTGCGAAGGCAGATCGTCATATCAACGAACTCAACCAAGCACGAAATGAAGCAACTTCAGCTCCGGCTCCACAGTTGCCAACACCAGCAGGAGGCGAAGGAGCTGCAGCGCAAACTCCAGCTCCAGTCTCAGGAAATACAGTGTCATCTATTGATGCGCAACTAGGTGATGCTCGTGATGCTCGTGCAGATGCAGCAGCACAATTAAGTAAGGCTCAAAGTCAGTTGGATGCCATGACGGTTCTCAGTACCTTAGAGGGAACTGTGGTCGAAGTCAACCGTAATGTTTCTAAATCTCCAACTGGAGCTAGCCAGGTGGTAGTTCATGTCGTTAGCAATGAAAACTTGCAAGTTAAGGGGGAACTATCTGAATATAACCTTGCCAACCTCTCTGTAGGACAAGAAGTAACCTTTACTTCTAAAGTTTACCAAGATAAGAGCTGGACTGGTAAGATTAGCTACATTTCTGATTACCCTAAAAACAATGCTGAAGCAGCAAGTGCAGCTACTGCCGCAGCAGGTGGTAATTCTGGTTCTAAATATCCATATACCATCGATGTTACAAGTGAAATCGGTGATTTGAAACAAGGATTCTCAGTAAGTGTTGAGGTCAAGAATAAGAGTAAAGCCATTTTGGTTCCTCTAACAAGTGTTGTGACTGAAAATGATAAGAACTATGTCTGGGTGCTTGACGAGCAGAAAAAGGCCAAGAAAGTGGAAGTTGGTTTGGGCAATGCTGATGCAGACAACCAAGAAATCACTACAGGTCTGACAAATGGAGTCAAGGTCATCAGTAACCCAACGTCTTCTCTAGAGGAAGGAAAAGAGGTGAAGGCTGATGAAGCAACTAATTAGTCTAAAAAATATCTGCAGAAGCTACCGTAACGGTGACCAAGAACTGCAGGTTCTCAAAAATATCAACCTAGAAGTGAATGAGGGTGAATTTGTTGCCATCATGGGACCATCTGGTTCAGGTAAGTCAACCCTCATGAACACCATTGGGATGTTGGATACTCCTACAAGTGGTCAGTATTTTCTAGATGGCAAAGAAGTAGCCGGTCTGGGTGAAAAACAATTAGCCAAGGTTCGAAATCAGGAAATCGGCTTCGTCTTTCAACAATTCTTTCTCTTGTCCAAAATGAATGCCCTCCAAAATGTGGAACTTCCTCTGATTTATGCAGGAGTTGGTGCTTCAAAACGTCGCAAATTAGCAGAAGAGTATCTGGAAAAGGTTGAGTTGACTGAGCGTAGTCATCACTTACCTTCGGAGTTGTCAGGTGGTCAGAAGCAAAGAGTTGCCATAGCGCGTGCACTTGTTAACAATCCTTCGATTATCTTGGCAGATGAGCCTACTGGAGCTTTGGATACTAAAACTGGAAATCAGATTATGCAGCTTTTAGTTGAATTAAACAAAGAAGGAAAAACCATTATTATGGTTACGCATGAGCCTGAAATCGCTGCTTATGCCAAACGCCAGATTGTCATTCGTGATGGCGTCATTTCATCTGATAGTGGTCACGTAGAAAAGGAGGAAAACTAAGATGCAGAATCTGAAATTTGCCTTTTCATCTATCATGGCTCACAAGATGCGTTCTTTCTTAACTATGATTGGGATTATCATTGGTGTTTCATCAGTTGTTGTGATTATGGCTCTGGGGGATTCTATGTCTCGTCAGGTCAATAAAAATATGACCAAGTCACAGAAGAATATCCATGTCTTTTTCTCACCTATTAAAAGTAAAGATGGTTCTTTTACCCAAAAACAATCAGCTTTGACAGTCTCTGGGAAAGAAGAGGAAGTTCCTGTGGAACCACCAAAACCACAAGAAGCTTGGGTCAAGAAGGCTGCTAAAGTTAAAGGTGTAGATAGTTACTATGTAACCAACTCGACCAATACCACCTTGTCTTATAAAGACAAAAAAGTGGATCGTGCTAGCTTAACAGGTGGAAATATTACTTACATGAAGGCGGTTGAAAATGAAATTGTTGCAGGCCGCAGTTTCATAGCTCAGGATTATAAAGATGTGGCCAGTGTCATTTTACTAGACCAAGAACTTGCTAATAGTCTGTTTGGGTCAGCTCAAGAAGCTGTTAACCAGATTATAGATGTCGGTGGCTTTAGTTATCGTGTCATTGGTGTCTATACTAGCGATGAGGCCAAGACTGCCAAGACTTTTGGTATTGGTGGACTTCCGATTACGACTAATATTTCTCTTGCCAACAACTTCAATATGGATGAGATTTCTGATATTGTCTTCCGTGTTAATGATACCAGTTTGACACCAACTGTGGGACCAGAATTAGCTAGAAAATTGACCGAAATTGCTGGTCTTCAGCAAGGGGAGTATCAGGTGGCAGATGCGACTGCAGCCTTCCAAGAAGTACAACAACTTTTTGGATTTATAACTACGATTATTAGTGCCATTGCAGGAATTTCCCTTTTTGTTGGAGGGACTGGTGTTATGAACATCATGCTGGTTTCGGTGACGGAGCGTACTCGTGAGATTGGTCTCCGTAAGGCCTTGGGTGCAACTCGTGCCAATATTTTAATCCAGTTTTTGATTGAATCCATGATTTTGACCTTGCTTGGCGGAGTTATTGGTTTAACCATTGCGACAGGCTTAACCGCTATAGCTGGTATACTATTACAAGGTTTGATTGCGGGTATAGAGGTGGGAGTATCAATCCCAGTTGCCCTATTCAGTCTTGCAGTTTCGGCTAGCGTGGGTATGATTTTTGGAGTTTTGCCAGCCAACAAGGCATCGAAACTTGATCCAATTGAAGCTCTTCGTTATGAATAGAATCAACAAGATGGACACTTGTCTATCTTGTTTTTGTATGGATTTCTCTATCGAAAATCCTTAAAAATGTGATATAATGAAGTGTTAGAAAAACAGGTTTCATTTGCCTGGAAAGGAAAAATTATGTCTGAAAAGAATTTTTATATTACAACGCCGATTTACTATCCATCTGGAAAACTTCATATCGGATCTGCCTACACAACCATCGCCTGTGATGTCTTAGCGCGTTACAAACGCCTGATGGGTTACGATGTCTTTTATCTTACAGGTCTTGATGAGCACGGTCAGAAAATCCAGCAGAAAGCAGAAGAAGCTGGAATTACTCCTCAAGCCTATGTTGATGGAATGGCAGTTGGAGTTAAAGAACTCTGGCAATTACTCAATATCTCATACGATAAATTTATCCGTACAACTGATGACTACCATGAAAAAGTAGTAGCTCAAGTATTTGAGCGCTTGCTTGCTCAAGATGATATCTATTTGGGTGAATATTCTGGTTGGTACTCAGTATCAGATGAGGAATTCTTTACAGAAAGCCAGCTTGCAGAAGTATTCCGTGATGAAGCTGGAAATGTAACTGGCGGTATTGCTCCATCAGGTCACGAAGTAGAATGGGTTTCTGAAGAATCATACTTCCTTCGTCTCAGCAAATATCAAGATCGTTTGGTAGACTTTTTTAAAGCTCATCCTGAATTTATCACTCCAGATGGTCGTCTGAATGAAATGCTTCGCAACTTCATCGAGCCAGGTTTGGAAGATTTGGCAGTTTCTCGTACAACCTTTACATGGGGTGTTCCAGTACCATCAAATCCAAAACACGTTGTCTACGTTTGGATTGATGCCCTTCTTAACTATGCGACAGCTCTTGGCTACGGTCAAGACGAACATGGTAACTTTGACAAGTTCTGGAATGGAACAGTCTTCCACATGGTAGGAAAAGACATCCTTCGTTTCCACTCAATCTACTGGCCAATCCTTCTTATGATGTTAGATATCAAATTGCCAGATCGTTTGATCGCTCACGGTTGGTTCGTCATGAAAGACGGCAAAATGTCTAAGTCTAAAGGAAATGTCGTTTACCCTGAAATGTTGGTAGAGCGTTATGGACTAGATCCACTTCGTTACTACCTCATGCGTAGCCTTCCAGTTGGTTCAGACGGAACCTTCACGCCTGAAGACTATGTAGGCCGTATCAACTACGAATTGGCCAATGACCTTGGAAACCTCCTCAACCGTACGGTTTCTATGATTAACAAGTACTTTGATGGGCAAATCCCAGCCTATGAAGAGGGCGTGACAGAGTTTGACCATGCTCTTGCTCAAGTAGCTGCTGAATCAATTGCTGATTACTATAAATACATGGAAGCAGTTGACTACCCACGTGCACTTGAAGCAGTCTGGACTCTGATCTCTCGTACTAACAAATACATCGATGAGACAGCTCCATGGGTCTTGGCAAAGGATGAAGCTCTTCGTGACCAATTAGCAAGTGTCATGAGCCACTTGGCAGCCAGTCTTCGTGTCGTTGCTCACTTGATTGAGCCATTTATGATGGAAACCAGTCGTGCAGTTTTGAATCAACTTGGTCTAGCAGAAGTTTCTAGCCTTGAAAACTTGAGCTTGGCTGACTTCCCAGCAGATGTGACTGTAGTTGCCAAAGGAACACCAATCTTCCCACGTCTGGATATGGAAGAAGAAATCTCCTATATCAAGGAACAAATGGAAGGCAATAAACCAGCAGTCGAAAAAGAGTGGAACCCAGACGAAGTTGAACTAAAACTAAACAAGGAAGAAATCAAGTTTGAAGACTTTGACAAGGTCGAAATCCGTGTCGCAGAAGTCAAAGAAGTGTCTAAAGTAGAAGGTTCAGATAAGTTGCTTCAATTCCGCTTGGATGCTGGTGATGGTGAAGATCGTCAAATCCTCTCAGGAATTGCCAAATACTATCCAAACGAACAAGAATTGGTCGGCAAGAAAGTCCAAATCGTTGCCAACCTCAAACCTCGTAAAATGATGAAGAAATATGTCAGCCAAGGGATGATCTTATCAGCTGAACATGATGGAAAATTAACCCTTCTCACAGTTGATCCAGCTGTACCAAATGGAAGTGTGATTGGGTAAAAGTAAAACACTAAAGTCAGTTGAAAGAAAAGTCCTTAGACTACAAGTTTCTAAGGACTTTTCTTTGTTGACTAAACTGAGATTTTCATTGATGGGATTCGTATTATGTATGGTCGCAGACAATAACCACAAATATACTCACTAAGTTCTAGACAAGTAAGCTGGGTTCATGAGTGGCAACTGGAAGTTGACATTGGCTTGGATCTGAAAAAACACGGGGAAAAAGTCGCTTGCCCCTCAAAAGAAAGCGAAAATCGAAAAAAATTCTACGTTGAAAAGTCATGTGGAAGTTGCTTTTAGAACTTACCTTTATTTTTCTATCTTTATTAGAGTGACTTCTAATGTAGAAGTATAATAGATTTTTTGGTATAATAAAAGTTATGGAAATTGAAAAAACCAATCGCATGAATGCGCTCTTTGAATTTTATGCGGCGCTTTTGACAGATAAGCAAATGAATTATATCGAGCTCTATTACGCTGATGATTATAGCCTTGCCGAAATTGCCGAGGAATTTGGTGTCAGTCGTCAGGCTGTTTATGATAATATCAAGCGGACAGAAAAGATTCTGGAAGATTATGAGATGAAATTGCACATGTACTCGGACTACATTGTCCGCAGTCAGATTTTTGACCAGATTTTGGAGCGCTATCCCAAGGATGACTTTCTGAAGGAGCAGATAGAAATTTTAACAAGCATTGATAATAGAGAATAAGAGGAAGAAAAATGGCATTTGAAAGTTTAACAGAACGTTTACAGAACGTCTTTAAAAATCTACGTAAAAAAGGAAAAATCTCTGAATCTGATGTCCAAGAGGCAACCAAAGAAATTCGCTTGGCCTTGCTTGAGGCCGACGTTGCCTTGCCTGTTGTAAAGGACTTTATCAAGAAAGTTCGTGAGCGTGCAGTTGGGCATGAGGTCATTGATACCCTTAATCCTGCGCAACAAATTATTAAAATAGTTGATGAGGAACTGACAGCCGTTTTAGGTTCTGATACGGCAGAAATTATCAAGTCACCTAAGATTCCTACAATCATTATGATGGTTGGTTTACAGGGGGCTGGTAAAACAACTTTTGCTGGTAAATTGGCCAACAAACTCAAGAAAGAAGAAAATGCTCGTCCTTTGATGATTGCGGCGGATATTTATCGTCCTGCGGCTATTGACCAGTTGAAAACTCTGGGTCAACAGATTGATGTGCCGGTTTTCGCTCTTGGAACAGAGATTCCAGCTGTTGAGATTGTTCGTCAAGGTTTGGAACAAGCCCAAGCTAACCATAATGACTATGTCTTGATTGATACGGCAGGTCGTTTGCAGATTGATGAGCTTTTGATGAATGAACTTCGTGACGTGAAAGCACTAGCTCAACCAAACGAAATTCTCCTCGTGGTTGATGCCATGATTGGTCAAGAAGCGGCCAATGTTGCGCGTGAGTTTAATGCTCAGTTGGAAGTCACTGGGGTCATCCTTACCAAGATTGATGGGGATACTCGTGGTGGTGCGGCTCTATCGGTTCGTCACATCACTGGAAAACCAATCAAGTTCACTGGTACAGGTGAAAAAATTACAGATATCGAAACCTTCCACCCAGACCGTATGTCTAGCCGTATCCTTGGTATGGGGGATATGCTTACTCTTATTGAGAAAGCTTCTCAAGAATACGATGAGCAAAAAGCCCTTGAAATGGCTGAGAAGATGCGTGAAAACACCTTTGATTTCAATGATTTCATTGATCAGTTGGATCAGGTGCAAAACATGGGGCCGATGGAAGACTTGCTCAAGATGATTCCAGGTATGGCTAACAACCCAGCCCTTCAAAACATGAAGGTAGATGAACGCCAGATTGCGCGCAAACGTGCCATTGTGTCTTCCATGACACCTGAAGAACGTGAAAACCCAGATTTGCTAAATCCAAGCCGTCGCCGTCGTATCGCTGCAGGTTCTGGAAATACCTTTGTCGAAGTCAATAAATTCATCAAGGACTTTAACCAGGCTAAACAGCTCATGCAGGGTGTTATGTCTGGGGATATGAACAAAATGATGAAGCAAATGGGAATCAATCCAAACAACCTTCCTAAAAATATGCCAAATATGGGAGGAATGGATATGTCTGCCCTTGAAGGAATGATGGGACAAGGTGGGATGCCTGACTTGTCAGCTCTCGGAGGAGCAGGAATGCCAGATATGGGCCAGATGTTTGGTGGTGGACTAAAAGGTAAAATCGGTGAATTTGCCATGAAACAGTCTATGAAACGCATGGCTAACAAAATGAAAAAAGCGAAGAAGAAACGTAAATAAAAAAGGAAAGCAGAAGTGCTTTCCTTTTTGATATAGCATATGTGCTTTCTATGATTAGGCAATTTTCTTAATCGAAAAATTGACTAAATAGAAAGAGAGATTTCAAACCCTTGCATCCATTCGGAATTTACTGTGATTTCGATTTTTAAAGCATCTGCTAATTGTTTGACTAGATAGAGCCCCATACCTGTTGATTTTTTCCTTGTATCACCTGAATCACCTGTAAAGCCTTTTTCAAAGATATGAGGAAGGTCACAAGCTTTAACTCCGCAACCATTATCCCTAATAATCAGACTTGTGCGCCCCTTATCCTTTGACATAGAAATACTGAGTTCGGGCTTGTCAGAGCTATATTTAAGGGCGTTGGCGAGGATTTGAGAGAGGATAAATTCAAAACTGCGTTGATCGGTGTAGCAGATTCCTTGTATGTTCTCTAGCTGAATCGTAAATTTCTTTTCTTTGAGCAAGGGATCAAAGTTTTCCAAAAGATCTTGGATACACTCTTGGAGGTCAAGGTCTTCAAATAGAAAATCATTTTTTTCACTTTTCACCCTGTAATAGAATAGTATCTGTGATACATTTCCTTGGATTTGATTTTTCACATAGTCCAACTTAAAAGTTGTATCCTTTGGCAACTGGTCACTTTGATTGTCCAAAAGGAGGGAAAGAAGCGATAGAGGGAGTTTGATTTCATGAGCCCATTTTTCAACATAGTCCTCGTATTCGGCTAGTAATGAGTTGAGTTTTCCTATTTCCGCTTGCCTTTGGTAAAGCGCATTTGCGATTTCTTCGATGCTTTCTTTCTCTGAGGCACTTGATAAACGCAATAATTCCAGCTCAGTATCGACCTTGGGATTGGCTATGAAGGCTTTATAGGCAGCGGATTTTTTTCTTTCTTTTCTTATCAGTAGGAATGATAGGATGAAAAAGAGCAGGACAGTAGCTAAAAGATAGAGAATGATGAGGGCTTGAAACTTTCTCACGTCTGAAAGCCAAAGCAGGACAGCTGTGAATAAATCAAATGCTAAGAGAACAAGTAACCAAGGCAGATAGGTAGCCAAATATTTAGGATTCTGTTTCATATTCCCTTTCCTCTTCCAATTTGTAACCGATACCTCTGACGGACTTGACTTGAAGTGCAATACCAGCCTGTTTCATCACCTTTTTGAGTCTTGCAATATTTACTTGAAGGGCATTTTCATCGATGAACTCAGTTGTATTCCACAGTTTCATGCTTAGTTCTTCTTTTGTGACGACAGAATCAGTTGCCACTAATAAAGTTTCTAACAATTTCCCTTGATTTTGGGGGAGTAAAATCGAGTGTCCATTGATATAAAGGGTATAGGTCTGTCTATCAAGCAGAAAATTATCTTTTTCAAGTAGATTTTGTCTGCCTTCATAGCGTTTCAAGATATTTTCTATACGTGCCAAAAATCTTTCTTTCTTGAAAGGCTTTGTTAGATACTCATCTGCCCCTAATTTCAGGGCGTAGATTTCATCTTTTAATTGTTCACGGGAAGTGAGAATCAATATAGGGACAGAGCGTTTTGACTTGAGATTTTTACAAATTTGAAAACCTGTTTCTCCTGGCAAATTCAAATCCAGTATGATTAGATCTGTATCGTATTGCAGCACTTGCTGGCTTGTATCTTTGAAGTCAGTCAACTTATCAACTTGATAACCCGCTTTCTCTAACAAGATGACAATTTCATCTCGAATCAAGGCTTCATCTTCAATAACTAGAATATGCTTCATATCGGTTCCTCCTTTTCCTATTTTATTCTACCTTATTCATCTCTTTTGGGTTCCATTAATGACAATAAGTACTTGTTGCTATTTTTCTTTACAATTCTGATATAGATGACTTCAAAGCCAGCTAAGAGCAGTACGATCAGCATGGCTGTGATAAATCTCTGCCCCATAACCATTCTTGCGCTAGTGGGCACTATTCCTGTGAGGAGGGAGCTCACTCCGAAGCTACTACTGATAAGTGCAAGGGCTATTGGTAGACCGAAATACCAGTTGACTTGCTTTTCTGACGATTTACAAAGAGTTTCGTAGTTGGCACCAAGATGGATTAAGGTCTGGTATCGTCTATAGGATTGTCTTTGTCCCATCAAAAACTGAACGCCGATAATTGTATTTGCGACAACAAGGAAGATGATAGACAGATAGATGGTGACATAGCTGGCAGAGATAATGTAAAACAATTGTCTTCCCATATTTTGTATATAGCTTTCATAGCCAAGAGAGGTTTGATTTAGCTTTTCATTGGTATCTGAGATAGCTCTCATCAAGCCTTTTTCCTTGACTAGCTCAGGAGCCAAGATACCGCTAACATAGTTCGAATAGCGACCGTCTGTATAACTCATAAAAATCTCATCTGGAACTATGAGAGCGACAGAGAGGGTTATCTCATGATCCGTTACGATTGGCAAAGACTCCACTTCGCCAATCAATTTTACATCATTTCCCATGACTTTGATTTGAGGCTTTGTCTTTAGGACAGAGTTGACGAGACTTTCATCTGGCAGAAAATCTTTCCCCATATACAAATATGCTTCCTTATTAGTTAGTTCTAGAGGAGGAAGATTGGCAGCCTTTCTAAGTTCATTGTATTCGGAAACTGGTATAAGGTGGGAATTAGTAGACTGTTTAAATTTATGGAGCAAAATTTCCTTGTTCTTGTTGTCTTTTTGATTTTTAAACTCCTTGATGACCTCTTCGAAGGACACGGATTCGTGTTCTTTAGTTTGGCCTACTTTAATTTGCAGAATCTTTGAAAACTGTGATACTAGCCCGGCAGCTTCAAGCTCTTTTTTAACTGCATTTACATCAAGATTTTCATCTGTTTCCTGCTTACTATCTCTAAATGTATAATCCAATACGTGGGTTTGATTGCCTGGATTGCCGCTTGCAATGGCCACACCTGCTCCAAAGAGGCACAAGGCAGAGAAGATTAAGAGGGAGCAGACAGCTAGTATAGTTGAGCGTTGGATAACTAATTCCTGAATCTGTCTAAAATTATAGGCATGAAGTTTTCGATTGTTTCCAAGCTTGACCAAAAAGTCTATAAATAAACGCATACCAAAGAAGAGTAGGATAGTTCCCAGAGTTCCTAAGAGAACGGTGATGCCCATTGTTATGACATTTTCCCAAGCTTGTCCACTCATACCCATGTAATAGGCTATTCCTAGAAGCAAAATTCCGAGGACAGAAGCAAGAAGGTACACCCCCTTGGGGAGTAGTTTCTTCATCCCAGAAGGAGAATAGGCGAGCAGGTTTCCGATTTCCATATTGGCAGTCTTTGTACTTAAAAGGACAAAAACAGCTAATTTTACAGCTAGGAAGCCGATGACTGTATAGAGTAGAGCTGTGGTAGATAGAGAAAATTGATGTTCAATAATCCCTAGTCCCACAATTTTAGCGGTTATTAGGCTAATCAATTCTGAAATTAAGATGGAAATAGGAAGGCCTATTCCAAGGGCAAGGACACTGTTTCTCAAATCCTCGAGCAGAAGTAGCAAGAACAGTTTGCTTCTTTGCATTCCCAGTGTGAGATAGACACCAAATTCATGTTTTCTCCTTTCCATCTGCATACTGCTTGAGAAGTAGACTAGAAAAAAGAGAATAAAGAGCGTTGCTACATAAAGAATGGGAATCATGCTAAAGAGTTTATTTACAGCGTCACTTTCTATTTGTTTTAGAAAGTGCATCACATCTTGATGAGACAAAGAAAGGATGATGTAAAAGGAGATAATAGACAGAACCATAGAACTGAAATACAAGCCGTTATTTTTTCGATCTCTCTTGCTATTTCTTGAGACTAATTTAGAAAACATTACCATCACCTCCAGCTAGTGCAGCCATGACCTTTAGTATTCTGTGGTAGAAGTCTTCTTGACTTTCTCTTGGATAATCGCGACGGATTTCATGGAATAGTTTTCCATCTTGGATAAACAAGATGCGGTTGCAAAAGCTGGCTGCGACGGAATCGTGGGTCACCATGAGAATGGTGGTTTCTTCCACTTGATTCATTTCGGATAATTTTTGCATCAAAATGGTCGCATTTTTTGAATCCAAAGCCCCTGTGGGCTCGTCTGCAAATACAATCTTAGGGTCTAAAATTAAGGCGCGCGCAGCAGCTACCCTTTGCCGTTGACCACCTGATAATTGAGAAGGGAACTTATCCAGAAGTTCAGAAATATCCAGATATTGGGAAAGTAATTCTAATCGAACCTTGCTTTCGTTGGCATCGACCTTGTGCAAAGACAAGGGAAGTAAAATATTTTCTTTGGCTGTAAGATTGTCCAAGAGCTCAAAATTCTGGAAGAGATAGCCAATTTCCTTGCCTCTATAATCTGCTAATTGGCTCCCTTTTAGCTGACCTAAATCCTTTTCTTGCATTTGAATGGAACCGTCAGTTGGCTTGATGATTGTGGCGAGACAGTTAAGAAGGGTTGTTTTCCCAGAACCGCTACTCCCCATAATTCCTAAGAACTCGCCTTTGACAACTTGAAAAGATATGCTATCCAAGGCTTTGGTAATATTGGGCTCTTTCCCATAATGCTTTTTTAATGATTCTACTCGTAAAATTGTGTCCATGTGAAACACCTCCATTTTTTGTTACTTTCATTATAATATGAATCAGAGTAGAATAACACTTACGGATGATGTAAGAAATCTTTATCGCTGACTTTTATAATCAGGTTATTGGAACTATACTTACTATATTATAGCATGCTTTCAGGGATTTAAAAAGAGGAGTAGAGGTTGAGAAATTTTCCTAATATTGAAATCATAAAAAATAATACCACTGAAGTTCATGCTCCAGCGGTATTATCTTACAGGAAAATCTATTTCCGTTCTTATTTTCTATTGTTACTTCATTTAGATCTGTCAAAGAATAATTGTAGCAAGCTAGTTTTAAAGAATTCTCTTCAGCCTACACTATTTTTTATCCAAAGATAAATCTCACTATACGATTACTGGCTTTCTCTGTTGCCTTATTAATATCATCTTTTTTCCAATATGGCTTTACATCATTGCCATAAGTTTCTACAAGAGCAGTCGCTAAGGGATAAATGCTATTAACATAGCCTAATTTGCTCTTTTGTGTTGTAGATACCTTTGTTCTAAACCATTGATTTCCAATTGAGCGATTGATTTTTTCCTCGAGCAAAATTTTATTTCCAAGTTTATTTACTATTGCACGAAATTCCTCTTCAGAATCAATCTCGGCATCTTTGCGAATTTCTTGTAGATTTTTACCACTTAATGGCATTATATGCTCAATATCATATTTATCTCCTAATAGGAAAGTTGATTTTGTTTCTTTAGCAAATAGATACTCGTTCAAATATACAAGTTTATGTTTATTATACTCCAATATTTCGCTTTTGATATCTTCGTTATCCCAATTATAACGAAGATGATTCTCAAAGTCTTGTTTGATTTTTAGCTCGCTAATCTCTTTATCAGCTAATTTAACCTCTTCTGCAAAAAGGAATGTCTTAAAATACTTACTTGAATAGCCAGCATCTACCAGCTCCATGATTGTAAATAGTTTCAACAGGCTTTCAACGATGATCTCGACCCCTTCTTCTTTTACATTGTCTACATCAAATCTATATAAATAGCTTGAAAGAAAAAGTTTTGCATTTTCGTTAAATTTTAACAATACCTGAACACATGGATATTCGGAAATTTTTTTCCATATTTTAGCCAATCTAATCATGTCTTTACATAAATTAACTGGAGAATTTAGCAAGTCCTTATTTATCTCTGTATAGTATCTTCGTAATCCAGGTGTAGTAACGTTTACAACACCCGAATCACTTACAGTCTCTCCACGTATAGCCCTTGTATAGTACATATGTTGCATTAAGATAGAATCTATATTAGCAATACCATTCTTAGTTAAATCACTAATTTGGGATAAGAGGCTTGTCCAAAGATTCGTAAATTCTTTTCCATTACCATCTTTTTCTGCTATAGCATATAGTTTTGCAGATATAATGTCTGCATCATATAACGGAAGTCCATCAGAGTTAAGAGAGTTGAACATTGTTATGGCTTGCTCTACCTGCCAGCTCTTAATTTCAATCACTTCACAATTATCAGTAAAAGCTTTTGCAATTATATTTAGTTGAGAAGCAGGCAATTCCTCAATGACTGTGTAAAAGTAGTTGAAGTTGCGGAAAAAATTTGTATACTTATTATCTTTCTGCTTGTATGGGATTTTGATAACATTACTTTTCGCTTCATCGTAATCTACAGAATTTAGAATAGAAGAGAGGTCTGTTTTATACCGTTCGTTGATAGAGTAGCTTTCTAAAGTTAGCAATCTTTTACATATTTCTCCGTCCCTTTCTTTGTTAGGTTCATCGGTAATATCTTCAGACTCAACCTTATAAAGAATTCCCATGATCTTTCTTCTCCGTTCTTTTAGACCACGGAGAAGTCCTGCAGAATCTTCATCGTTTGGGGTTTGTTTTATCGAATCATTAATTTTAATAAGTAATGCCTTTAATAATAGTAAAAAGGTTGTCGTACGCTGTTGACCATCAATCAATCCAAATCTTGTATCATCTTCTTGGCAATTAATAATGATAGTTCCAAAGAAGTACGAATCTTTATTGTTGCTCGCGACAAAATTTTGAATATCCTGCCAAAGTTTATCGCAATGATCTGTTCCCCAAGAATATGCTCGTTGATATTCTGGAATAGTAAAAATTGTATTATCCTCTAGTTTAAGATAATCTCCAATTTTTCGAAGTTTAGGTTCAATATTTTTTGCCATTTACTTTCTTTCTCTTATTTAAACGTGTTATTGATGATTTTTTATCCGACATAATGATTTTGATTATTTTTTACAGTTTTCTTTTTAGAAATAATTCAAAAGGAAAGGAGTATATGTTTTTCTTTTTACAAAACGCTGAAGTTCATGCTTCAGCGCTATTATTTTTATTATAGAAAACTCTATTCCCACTCAACGGTTGCAGGCGGTTTACTTGTAATATCGTAGACGATACGGTTAACGTGGTCCACTTCGTTTACGATACGTACAGAAATCTTTTGAAGGACATCCCAAGGAATTTTGGCAAAGTCAGCAGTCATACCATCGATAGAGGTGATGGCACGGATTGCAATCGTGTAGTCATATGTACGACCGTCACCCATAACACCAACTGAACGAACGCCTGTATTAACAGTGAAGTATTGCCAGATATCGCGGTCAAGACCTGCTTTAGCAATTTCCTCACGAAGAATAGCGTCTGACTCACGAACTGTTTCTAGCTTTTCTTCAGTGATTTCACCCATAACACGGATAGCAAGTCCTGGTCCTGGGAATGGTTGGCGCCATACGATATGGTCTGGCATACCAAGCTCTGTACCAAGGGCACGAACTTCGTCTTTATAGAGAGTGTTGAGTGGTTCAATCAATTCAAACTGCATGTCTTCTGGAAGACCACCCACGTTGTGGTGTGACTTAATAGTTTGAGCTGTATCTGTACCAGACTCGATAACGTCTGTATATAAGGTACCTTGAGCAAGGAATTTCACATCTTTGAGCTTACTTGCCTCGTCATCAAATACATACACAAATTCATTACCGATGATTTTACGTTTTTGTTCTGGGTCAGAAACGCCAGCAAGTTTGTCAAGGAAACGTTTAGCAGCGTCTGCTTTGACGATATTCAAACCAAACTTACCACCAAGCATGTCCATAACTTGGTCCGCTTCTCCTTTACGAAGAAGACCGTGGTCCACGAAGATACAGATCAATTGATCACCAATAGCCTTTTGGAGAAGAACCCCAACTACAGATGAATCAACCCCACCGGATAGACCAAGAAGGACACGTTTATCACCGACAGTCTCACGGATTTTTTGGATCTGCATATCGATGAAGTTATCCATTGACCAATCACCTTTAGCCTTACAGATGTTAAGGGCAAAGTTACGAAGGATATCATTTCCGTATACAGAATGACGAACTTCTGGGTGGAATTGGATACCGTAAATGTGTTTATCTGGGTTTTCAATGGCTGCATATGGACAGTCAGCTGAAGTTCCAGTACGAACAAAATCAGCAGGAATCTCAGTAACTGCGTCACCATGACTCATCAAAACAGTCTGTTCATCAGGTGTTGATTCAAAAAGAGCTGATGGTGTATGAGTTAGAGTTGATTGACCGTATTCACGATTTCCAGCATCACCTGCAGGAACAACTTTTCCTCCAAGTTTATGTGTCAACAACTGCATACCGTAACAGATTCCCAAAATTGGAATTCCAAGTTCGAAGATTTCTGGGTCAATATCAAATGAACCATCTTCGTATACAGAGTTTGGACCACCTGATAGGATAATTCCTACAGGATTGATTTCACGAACTTCAGCAGCTGAAATTTTATGGCTTTTTAGTTCTGAAAAAACACCAATCTCACGGATACGGCGTGAAATCAGCTGGTTGTATTGGCTACCATAGTCCAATACGATGATTTTTTCTACATCTTGCAAATCAGTTGAAATGTTGCTCATCTTTTTCCTTTCTCAAAAGAAATATCTTTTTTCAATATTCTATCACAAATAAGGGCGAATTACCAACTAAACAAGGCGAAGTTTGACTTTTTCTAGTTTATTGGGGTACAATAGAGAAAAGATAGAAATGAAGTGAAAAATATGCTACCCGCTTATATGAAAATCCATGATCAGATTAAAAAGGATATTGACGAACACCGTTGGGCAATTGGTGAGAGACTTCCTAGTGAACGAGACTTAGCAGAGCAGTTTGCGGTCAGTCGCATGACCCTCCGCCAAGCCGTATCTCTATTAGTCGAAGAAGGCGTCTTAGAGCGCCGCGTAGGAAGTGGCACCTTTGTTTCTAGTACTCGGGTACAAGAAAAGATGCGAGGAACAACAAGTTTTACTGAAATTGTTAAGTCCCAAGGTAAAGTACCCTCTAGCCAGCTCATTTCCTACAGAAAAACCATTCCCAATGAGCAGGAAGTTGCCAAGCTAGGAATTTCTCCAACGGAGAATATTATCCGAATGGAACGGGTCCGCTATGCCGACCAAGTTCCTCTAGTTTATGAAGTTGCTTCTATTCCTGAAAAATTCATTAAGGACTTTAAAAAAGAAGAAATCACTAGTCATTTCTTCCAGACCTTGCAAAAACATGGCTACCGTATTGGCAAATCACAGCAGACTATCTATGCTCGCCTTGCTAAGGAAAAAATTGCCCACTATTTGGAAGTTGAAAAAGGACATGCTATTCTTGGTCTGACTCAGATTTCTTACCTAGAAGATGGTACTGCATTTGAATACGTAAAAAGTCAGTATGTAGGCGAACGCTTTGAATTTTATCTTGAGAATAACTAGTCTAGAAAGGCTAGTTTTTTGCTTTCTTAAAAGATTAGAATTGTCAAAACAATCTGTCTAGGCTTGATTTTATCGCTTATTTACTATAAAATGAGAAGGAAAAACGTCAAACTTTTATATTGCAAATAGGAGAAAACATGACAAAAACATTAAAACGTCCTGAGGTTTTATCACCTGCAGGGACTTTAGAGAAGCTAAAAGTAGCTGTTCAGTATGGAGCAGATGCTGTCTTTATCGGTGGTCAAGCCTATGGTCTTCGTAGCCGTGCCGGAAACTTTACCTTTGAACAGATGGAAGAAGGTGTCCAGTTTGCGGCCAAGTATGGTGCTAAGGTTTATGTGGCTGCCAACATGGTTATGCACGAAGGAAATGAGGCTGGTGCTGGTGAGTGGTTCCGTAAACTACGTGATATCGGAATCGCGGCAGTTATCGTGTCTGACCCAGCCTTGATTATGATTGCAGCGACTGAAGCGCCTGGTCTTGAAATCCACCTCTCTACCCAAGCAAGTGCAACTAACTATGAAACCCTTGAGTTCTGGAAAGAACTGGGCTTGACTCGTGTCGTTTTGGCGCGTGAGGTTTCGATGGAAGAATTAGCTGAAATCCGCAAACGTACAGATGTTGAGATTGAAGCCTTTGTACATGGCGCCATGTGTATTTCATACTCTGGTCGTTGTACTCTTTCAAACCACATGAGTATGCGTGATGCTAACCGTGGTGGATGCTCTCAGTCATGCCGTTGGAAATACGACCTTTACGATATGCCATTTGGGAAGGAACGTAAGAGTCTTAAAGGTGAAATTCCTGAAGAATTTTCAATGTCAGCCGTTGATATGTCAATGATTGACCATATCCCGGATATGATTGAAAATGGTGTGGACAGTCTAAAAATCGAAGGACGCATGAAGTCTATTCACTATGTTTCGACAGTAACTAACTGTTATAAGGCGGCTGTTGATGCTTATCTAGAGAGTCCAGAGAAGTTTGAAGCTATCAAGCAAGACTTGATTGATGAGATGTGGAAGGTTGCCCAACGTGAATTAGCAACAGGTTTCTACTATGGTACGCCGTCTGAAAATGAGCAGTTATTTGGTGCTCGTCGTAAAATTCCTGAGTATAAGTTTGTCGCTGAAGTGGTTGCTTATGATGATGCGACACAAACAGCAACTATTCGTCAACGGAACGTCATTAACGAAGGGGACCAAGTTGAGTTTTACGGTCCAGGTTTCCGTCATTTTGAAACATATATCGAAGATCTGCATGATGCTAAAGGAAATAAGATCGATCGCGCTCCAAATCCAATGGAACTATTGACTATTAAGGTTCCACAACCTGTTCAAGCTGGAGACATGGTTCGAGCTCTCAAAGAAGGACTCATCAATCTTTATAAAGAAGATGGCACCAGCGTTACAGTGCGTGCTTAATAAACATGTAGGAGACGAAAGTTTTCTAGTTGCTTTCCCTTCAATCCTACTTACTAAAGAACCTTAGGTTAAAGAAAATATATTAATTTCCATCCGAGATTCCATCTCGGATTTTTTCATTATTTTTCAGAAAGAACTAGATAATGGAGGGATTTGTTACAAGTTTTTTCCAAAGTTTTCTATATAATAGACTTAAAAATAGTAAAATTGTAAATAATTTTCATTAAACGCTTTCAACGTAAGTAAAAAGTTGACAAATCCAATTTTTAGGACTAAACTAAGTAAGTAAATTTTAATTAAAAGGAGAATTCGTCATGAATTTAACATTTTTCGGTCTATGTCTTGCCTGTATGGGTGTATCTCTTGGTGAGGGTATGTTGATGAATGGTTTGTTGAAATCAGTTGCTCGCCAACCAGATATCATCTCAGAACTACGTAGTTTGATGATCCTAGGGGTTGCCTTTATTGAAGGTACTTTCTTCGTTACTCTTGTCTTTTCATTTATCATCAAATAAAAGAAGTATAAATTGAAAAAGGGAGGATTTTAGATGGAAGAAAGTATTAATCCAACCATCAATATTGGTCCTGTTACCTTTAATTTAACCATAGTAGTTTTGACTTTGTTGACTGTAGCACTTATTTTTGGCTTTATTTATTGGGCAAGTCGTAATATGACTTTGAGACCCACAGGAAAACAAAATGTATTAGAGTATTTATTTGATTTTGTTGTTGGATTTACAAAATCAAACCTTGGTCCAATGATAAAGGATTATTCTCTCTTTTATTTCTGTTTATTCCTGTTTATGGCCATTGCAAATAATATTGGCTTAATGGCTAGAATTCAGACTACAGATGGTGTAAATCTTTGGACCTCACCAACAGCAAATTTGTCATTTGACTTGGTCTTGTCTTTTACAATTATCTTGATGACCCACGTAGAAGGAATTCGTCGTCGTGGAATCAAAAAGTATTTAAAAGCATTTGTAACACCAGGTTTTATGACACCAATGAATCTCTTGGAAGAAGTTACCAATCTCCTTTCACTTGCATTGCGGGTCTTTGGTAATATCTTTGCAGGGGAAGTGATGGCAAGTATGTTAGTCCTACTTTCTCATCAGGCCTTCTATTGGTATCCTATTGCTTTTGGAACAAATCTAATCTGGACTGCATTTTCTGTTTTTATTTCTTGTGTACAAGCATATGTATTTACATTGTTATCTTCAATGTACCTAGGAAATAAAATTAATGATGAAGAATAGAAAGGAGTAGTTTATGAATGTAACAGTAGGTGAATTACTTGGTGATTTTATACTAATCGCTGGTTCCTTTATTCTCTTGCTAGTCTTGGTTAAGAAATACGCTTGGTCAAATTTGGCTAGCATTTTCGAACAAAGAGCAGAAAAAATTGCAGCAGATATTGACGGAGCTGAACAAGCACGTCAAAAAGCAGAAGTATTGGCTCAGAAACGCGAAGATGAATTGGCTGGTAGCCGTAAAGAAGCTAAGACAATCATTGAGAATGCGAAAGAAACAGCTGAGAAAAGTAAAGCTAGTATTTTAGCAGATGCTAAGCTAGAAGCAGGACGCTTGAAAGAAAAAGCGAACCAAGAAATTGCTCAAAATAAAGCTGAAGCTTTACAAAGCGTTAAGGGTGAGGTAGCAGATTTGACAATCAGCTTGGCTGGTAAAATCATCTCACAAAACCTTGACGGTCATGCCCATAAAGAACTCATTGATCAGTATATCGATCAGTTAGGAGAAGCTTAATGGACAAGAAAACAGTAAAGGTAATTGAAAAATACAGCATGCCTTTTGTCCAATTGGTTTTAGAAAAAGGAGAAGAAGACCGTATCTTTTCAGACTTAGCTCAAATCAAGCAAGTTGCTGAAGAAACAGGTTTACCTTCTTTTTTAAAAAAAGTGGCAGTAGACGAGTCTGACAAGGAAAAAACGATTGCGTTCTTCCAAGACTCAGTGTCACCTTTATTGCAAAACTTTATCCAGGTTCTTATCTACAATCACAGAGCAAATCTTTTTTATGATATTCTTGTAGATTGCTTGAACCGACTTGAAAAAGAAACAAATCGATTTGAAGTGACGATTACTTCTGCTCATCCTCTAACTGATGATCAAAAGAGTCGCTTGCTCCCTTTGATTGAGAAGAAAATGTCTCTTAAAGTGAGGAGTGTAAAAGAACAAATCGATGAAAGTCTTATTGGTGGTTTTGTCATTTTTGCCAATCACAAGACAATTGATGTGAGTATTAAACAACAACTTAAAGTTGTTAAAGAAAATTTGAAATAGAAAGTGGTGTTCTTTTGGCAATTAACGCACAAGAAATCAGCGCTTTAATTAAGCAACAAATTGAAAATTTCAAACCCAATTTTGATGTGACTGAAACAGGTGTTGTAACCTATATCGGGGACGGTATCGCGCGTGCTCACGGCCTTGAAAATGCCATGAGTGGAGAGTTGTTGATTTTTGAAAACGGCTCTTATGGGATGGCTCAAAACTTGGAGTCAACAGACGTTGGTATTATCATCCTAGGTGACTTTACAGATATCCGTGAAGGCGATACAATCCGCCGTACAGGTAAAATCATGGAAGTCCCAGTAGGTGAAAGTCTGATTGGTCGTGTTGTGGACCCACTTGGTCGTCCAGTTGACGGTCTTGGAGAAATCCACACTGATAAAACTCGTCCAGTAGAAGCGCCAGCTCCTGGTGTTATGCAACGTAAGTCTGTATCAGAACCATTGCAAACTGGTTTGAAAGCTATTGACGCCCTTGTACCGATTGGTCGTGGTCAACGTGAGTTGATTATCGGTGACCGTCAGACAGGGAAAACAACAATTGCGATTGATACAATCTTGAACCAAAAGGGTCAAGATATGATCTGTATCTACGTAGCGATCGGACAGAAAGAATCAACAGTTCGTACGCAAGTAGAAACACTACGTCAGTACGGTGCCTTGGACTACACAATCGTTGTGACAGCCTCTGCTTCACAACCATCTCCATTGCTCTTCCTAGCTCCTTATGCTGGGGTTGCCATGGCGGAAGAATTTATGTACCAAGGTAAGCATGTTTTGATCGTTTATGATGATCTTTCAAAACAAGCGGTAGCTTATCGTGAACTGTCTCTTTTGCTTCGTCGTCCTCCAGGTCGTGAAGCCTTCCCAGGGGATGTTTTCTACCTTCACAGCCGTTTGCTTGAGCGCTCAGCTAAAGTTTCTGATGAACTTGGTGGTGGATCTATTACAGCCCTACCGTTTATCGAGACACAAGCAGGAGATATCTCTGCCTATATCGCAACCAACGTGATTTCAATCACTGATGGACAAATCTTCCTTGGTGATGGTCTCTTCAATGCGGGTATTCGTCCAGCCATTGACGCGGGTTCATCTGTATCTCGTGTAGGTGGTTCTGCACAAATTAAAGCCATGAAAAAGGTTGCTGGTACACTTCGTATCGACCTTGCTTCATACCGTGAGTTGGAAGCCTTCACTAAGTTTGGTTCTGACTTGGACGCAGCAACACAGGCTAAGTTGAACCGTGGACGTCGTACAGTTGAAGTCTTGAAACAACCTGTTCACAAACCATTACCTGTTGAGAAACAAGTAACCATTCTCTATGCTTTGACACATGGTTTCTTGGATACTGTTCCAGTAGATGAAATTGTTCGTTTTGAGGAAGAGTTCCATGCCTTCTTTGATGCTCAACATCCAGAGATTTTGGAAACCATTCGTGATACAAAAGACTTGCCAGAAGAAGCAGTCTTGGATGCTGCGATTACAGAGTTTCTCAATCAAACCAGCTTCCAGTAAGAATAGAGGTGTCAGATGGCAGTATCTCTAAATGATATTAAAACAAAAATCGCCTCAACAAAAAATACGAGTCAAATCACTAATGCCATGCAGATGGTATCAGCTGCTAAGCTAGGTCGTTCTGAAGAAGCTGCTCGCAACTTCCAAGTTTATGCTCAGAAAGTTCGTAAACTTTTGACGGATATTCTTCATGGTAATGGAGCTGGTAGTTCAACTAATCCGATGTTGATTAGTCGTCCAGTTAAGAAGACAGGCTATATCGTCATTACTTCAGACCGCGGTTTGGTTGGAGGTTATAATTCTTCTATTCTGAAAGCCGTTATGGAGCTGAAAGAAGAATACCATCCAGACGGTAAAGGTTTTGAAATGATTTGTATTGGTGGAATGGGAGCTGATTTCTTTAAGGCTCGTGGTATTCAACCACTTTATGAATTACGTGGCTTGGCAGACCAACCTAGCTTTGATGAAGTTCGTAAGATTATTTCAAAAACTGTTGAAATGTACCAAAATGAACTTTTTGATGAACTCTATGTCTGCTACAACCACCATGTCAATACGCTAACCAGTCAAATGCGTGTGGAGCAAATGCTTCCAATTGTTGACTTGGATCCAAATGAAGCAGATGACAGTTACAGCTTGACCTTTGAATTGGAAACTAGCCGAGAAGAAATTTTGGAGCAGTTGTTGCCTCAGTTTGCAGAAAGTATGATTTACGGGGCTATTATCGATGCTAAGACAGCTGAAAATGCTGCGGGTATGACCGCCATGCAAACAGCGACAGATAATGCTAAGAAAGTCATTAATGATTTGACAATTCAGTATAACCGTGCCAGACAGGCGGCGATTACACAAGAAATTACAGAAATCGTAGCAGGAGCTAGTGCCTTAGAATAGGCACTAGTCCAGCTCGTATGAAAATGAACTTAGGACCTAGTTAAGCTAGGGACCGACAGTATCTTATATAGAATAGGAGAAGGAGATGAGTTCAGGTAAAATTGCTCAGGTTATCGGTCCCGTTGTAGACGTCTTGTTTGCAGCAGGGGAAAAACTTCCTGAGATTAACAATGCACTTGTCGTCTACAAAAATGACGAAAGAAAAACAAAAATCGTCCTTGAAGTAGCCTTGGAGTTGGGAGATGGTATGGTTCGTACTATCGCCATGGAATCAACAGATGGTTTGACTCGTGGAATGGAAGTATTGGACACAGGTCGTCCAATCTCTGTACCAGTAGGTAAAGAAACTTTGGGACGTGTCTTCAACGTTTTGGGAGATACCATTGACTTGGAAGCTCCTTTTACAGAAGATGCAGAGCGTCAGCCAATTCATAAAAAAGCTCCAACTTTTGATGAGTTGTCTACCTCTTCTGAAATCCTTGAAACAGGGATTAAGGTTATCGACCTTCTTGCCCCTTACCTTAAAGGTGGTAAAGTTGGACTTTTCGGTGGTGCCGGAGTTGGTAAAACCGTCTTAATCCAAGAATTGATTCACAACATTGCCCAAGAACACGGTGGTATTTCAGTATTTACCGGTGTTGGGGAACGTACTCGTGAAGGGAACGACCTTTACTGGGAAATGAAAGAATCAGGCGTAATTGAGAAAACAGCCATGGTATTTGGTCAGATGAATGAGCCACCAGGAGCACGTATGCGTGTTGCCCTTACTGGTTTGACAATCGCCGAATACTTCCGTGATGTAGAAGGCCAAGACGTGCTTCTCTTTATTGACAATATCTTCCGTTTCACTCAGGCTGGTTCAGAAGTATCTGCCCTTTTAGGTCGTATGCCATCAGCCGTTGGTTACCAACCAACACTTGCTACGGAAATGGGTCAATTACAAGAGCGTATCACATCAACTAAGAAGGGTTCTGTAACCTCTATCCAGGCTATCTATGTGCCAGCGGATGACTATACTGACCCAGCGCCAGCAACAGCTTTCGCTCACTTGGATTCAACAACAAACTTGGAACGTAAGTTGGTACAGTTGGGTATCTACCCAGCCGTTGACCCACTTGCTTCAAGCTCACGTGCCTTGGCACCTGAAATCGTTGGAGAAGAGCACTATGCAGTTGCTGCTGAGGTAAAACGAGTCCTTCAACGTTACCATGAGTTGCAAGATATCATTGCTATCCTTGGTATGGATGAGCTTTCTGATGAAGAAAAGACCTTGGTGGCTCGTGCACGTCGTATCCAGTTCTTCTTGTCACAAAACTTTAACGTTGCTGAACAATTTACTGGTCAGCCAGGTTCTTATGTCCCAGTTGCTGAAACTGTTCGTGGCTTTAAGGAAATCCTTGATGGTAAACATGACCACTTGCCAGAAGATGCCTTCCGTGGTGTAGGTTCTATCGAAGATGTGATTGCAAAAGCTGAAAAAATGGGATTTTAAGAGGTGATCTATGGCTCAGTTAACTGTCCAGATCGTGACACCAGATGGTCTCGTCTATGATCACCATGCCAGCTTTGTATCAGTTCGAACTCTGGATGGTGAGATGGGAATCTTGCCACGACATGAAAATATGATTGCAGTTTTAGCAGTTGATGAGGTTAAGGTTAAACGTGTAGATGATGAAAATCACGTGAACTGGATTGCAGTGAACGGGGGCGTTATCGAAGTTGCCAATGGCGTTGTCACAATTGTTGCTGACTCTGCAGAACGTGCTCGTGATATCGACGTTAGTCGTGCAGAACGTGCCAAACTTCGAGCAGAGCGTGAAATTGAAGAAGCACACGACAAACACTTGATTGACCAAGAACGTCGTGCGAAGATTGCACTGCAACGTGCCATTAACCGTATTAATGTCGGAAATAGACTATAAGAAAAAAATGAACTTGAGTTACCAAGTTCATTTTTTATGTTTTCTTAGGGAGCAAAACTGATGCAAAATTAGAATTGTCTAGAGATATAAAAGATAATTAAAAGATTGCATAGTTCAATTTGCGTAGCAGAAATCATACAAATAAAATTGATTATAGTAAAATAGAATTAGAATTATTAAGAAAGTTGGTTCTTTATTGGAAACGATAGTATTTTCAATCTCTGTTTTTCTAGCAGGGATCTTGTCCTTCTTTTCCCCTTGCATTTTCCCTCTGTTACCTGTCTATACTGGTATCTTATTGGATGATCAGGATAGTGCAAAAAGTTTTTCATTATTTGGGAAAAAAGTTGCCTGGTCAGGTTTGATTCGAACACTTTGCTTTATTGCAGGTATCTCTCTCATTTTCTTTATCTTAGGATTTGGTGCTGGTTACTTTGGTAATATTCTCTATGCAAATTGGTTTCGATATGTCATGGGAACAATTATTATCATTTTGGGCCTTCACCAGATGGAAATTTTTCATTTTAAGAAATTAGAGGTTCAAAAAAGCTTTACCTTTAAAAAATCAGATTCTAATCGTTATTGGTCAGCTTTTTTACTTGGTATTACCTTTAGCTTTGGTTGGACGCCTTGTATTGGGCCGGTTTTAAGTTCTGTCTTAGCACTTGCGGCTTCTGGAGGTAATGGCGCTTGGCAAGGAGCTATCTATACTCTTATTTACACTCTGGGAATGGCCATTCCTTTCTTGGTCTTGGCTCTAGCTTCAGGCGTAGTGATGCCTTATTTTAGTAAACTCAAGCGCCATATGATGCTACTGAAGAAAATTGGTGGTTTCCTCATTATTTTAATGGGAATTTTGTTACTATTAGGACAAGTAAATGTTCTAGCTGGTATTTTTGAATAAAGGAGAAAAAGATGAAAAAAGTAATGTTTGCTGGCTTAAGCCTCTTGTCACTAGTTGTATTGATGGCCTGTGGCGAGGAAGAGACTAAAAAGACTCAAGCACCAGAACAATCCCCAAAACAACAGCAACAAACGCCTGTACAACAAATTGCTGTTGGAAAAGATGCTCCAGACTTCACCTTGCAATCTATGGATGGTAAAGAAGTTAAGTTATCTGATTATAAGGGGAAAAAAGTCTACTTGAAGTTTTGGGCTTCATGGTGTGGTCCATGTAAGAAAAGTATGCCTGAGTTGATGGAATTAGCAGCGAAACCAGATCGTGATTTTGAAATTCTTAGTGTCATTGCACCAGGAATTCAAGGTGAAAAAACTGTCGAGCAATTTCCACAATGGTTCCAAGATCAAGGATATAAAGATATCCCAGTACTTTATGACACAAAAGGAACCACCTTCCAAGCTTATCAAATTCGAAGCATTCCTACAGAATACCTGATTGATAGTCAAGGAAAGATTGGAAAGATTCAATTTGGTGTCATCAGCAACGAGGATGCAGAAGCAGCCTTTAAAGAAATGAACTAGAATCAAGATTTTAAAATAGTATTTATACAATCAATCCCCTAGATTTTAGATAGTATTAATCTAAGATTTAGGGGATTTTTGCTATCAATAAATTAAGTTTAAAAAAGAAGGGAGTTCTGTATTATACAGATTCCCCTTCTTTTTTTTAAACATAATATTTATTTTTTAGCTTTAAGAAGTTTATTATATCATAGCTTCTCGTTGATAAAGCGGATAAACTGATTCCACCAAACTTTTAAGAAGAAGGCTTTTTCTACTTTCTTTTCTGCTACCATTTCAAAACTAGGACGTTCTGTGGTGATGTAACCTTGACCAATCAAGTCTGAGTCTTCATAAGTCAAATGTCCAACCACTGTTCCGGCTTCAAGTGGTGCTGGAATTGCCTTAGAATCAGGTGTGAATTGAACAGATTGAGAAGATTGATTCCCAATACGTTCAATTAGAGAAATATCATCTTTAGCAACAGCAGTGACTGTATCTTCTTTTCCGTCTTGTACAGGGACTTTGCTATCTTGATAGGCATCACCTTTCTGAACGATTTTGCGAAGTGTGAATGTAGAAGAGATATAATCCATTAGTGAAGATGTAGCTGTGAAGCGAGCGTAAGGATTATTGTCTTGATGATCCGCATTCAAAACAACTGTGATAACCCTCATGCCTTTTTCGACAGTAGTACCAACAAAAGACTCTCCAGCCTTATCTGTGGTCCCTGTTTTTAATCCATCAAAACCACCGCGATAAGCAGGCATACCCTCTAATATGTAATTGGTAGAAGTGATTGCCATTCCAGCAAAAGTAGAAGAAGGTTTTTTCGTGATTTCTAAGACTTGTGGGTATTTTTTTATGAGGTTGCGAGCAACGATAGCGACATCATAAGCGCTGAGCTTATTTTCCTCATCTTTTTTAGAGCCTGGGTAAATGTTATCACCTAGACTCTCATTGTTAAGACCCGTCGTATTGACAACAGTGGCATCCTGAATTCCCCATTCTAAGAGCTTTGCCCTCATCATATCGACGAAATCTTTTTCTGAGCCTGCAATTTTCTCAGCTAGCGCAATAGCCGCACTGTTGGCGCTAGATACCAGGGTTGCCTCAAGTAGTTGTTCGACGGTATAATTACGAGCTTCCATAGGAACGTTACTCGCTTCAGAATTTGTCGTTAATTTGTAAGGATAATCAGAAATATCTACCGGAGTTGATAGTGTAATACTGCCGTTTTCCAAGGCTTCATAGACAAGATAAACAGTAATTAACTTTGTGATTGAAGCAATTTCAACTGGCTGGGTTGCATCTTTCTCATAGAGAATTTTACCAGTATTTGCCTCAACAGCAATTGCATGTTTAGCAGCAATATTAAAATCTTGAGCAGCAACAGTAGATGCTGAGCCAATAATGGAAAGGCTTAAAAGAGTTAAAATTATTTTTTTCATAGTAAGTTTATTCTATCATAAAGAAAAAAATATTCCCAGTTTCATGATAGAAGAAAGAAGCTTTTTTGAAAGTGTGGTAAAATAGATGAATGGAGGTACTTCATGTTTCGTAAGAATAAATTATTTTTTTGGACCAGTGAGATTTTACTATTAACCATCATCTTCTATTTATGGAGACAGATGGGAGCGATTATTACACCTTTTGTAAGCGTTGCAAACACTATAATGATTCCCTTTCTTTTAGGTGGTTTTTTATATTATTTGACCAATCCTATTG